>CAYNVC010000210.1:0-5364 GCA_964400615.1 uncultured Anaerolineales bacterium
CTCCATCGCCCGCGCCGCGTAGGCTCGATACCGCTCCCGCTTGTTGCGCACCGGCGGCGCAAGGGGTGGCATCAAGCCAAAGTTGGCCTTCATCGGCTGAAACTCGCCCGGCTCGGCGTGGCTGACATAGTGGCACAGCGCCCCCAGCATCGTCTCCGGAGGCAGCAGCAGCGGCTCCTGCCCCAGCGCAAAGCGGGCCGCGTTGACCCCCGCCAGCCATCCACTGCCGACGCTGCCCACGTACCCCTCCACGCCGGTGATCTGCCCACCGAAAAAGAGGCCCGGACGGGCGCGGAACGCCATCGTCGGCTCCAACAGCAGCGGCGCGTTGATAAAAGTATTGCGGTGCATGTGCCCGTGGCGCACGAACTCGGCCCGCTCCAGCCCAGGGATGAGGCGGAACACGCGCTCCTGCTCGCCGTAGCGCAGGTTGGTCTGGAAACCGACGATGTTGTAGAGCGTCCCGGCCAGGTTATCTTGCCGCAATTGCACCACCGCGTAGGGCCGTTTGCCGGTGCGCGGGTCGGTCAGCCCGACGGGACGGAGCGGCCCAAAGGCCAACGTATCCCGCCCCCGCGCCGCCATCACCTCCACCGCCAGGCAGCCCTCGAAGAAGCGCTCCGGCTCCCGCTCGAACTCGTGCAGCGGGATGCGCTGCGCCGCCACCAACTCTTGGACAAAGTGGGCGTACTCCTCCCCGGTCAGCGGACAGTTGATGTAATCCGCCTCCCCCTTGCCGTAACGGGAGGCGCGAAAGGCGACTGACATATCAATCGAATCGGCTGCCACGATGGGAGCAAGCGCGTCGTAGAAATAGAGGTACTCTTGCCCGGTCAGTTCCCCGATGGCCTCTGCCAGCGGGTCGGAGGTGAGCGGCCCGGTGGCGATGACGACAGTCCCCTGGGGGATCTCTGTCACCTCCTCGCGCACCAGGCGGATACGGGGGTGAGATGCCACGCGGCGGGTGATCTCGGCGGCGAACAACTCTCGATCCACAGCCAACGCGCCGCCGGCCGGCACGCGCGTCTCGTCGGCGCAGGCCAGCACCAGCGAACGCAGATAGCGCAGCTCGCTCTTTAGCAGCCCTGCCGCCCGGTCGGGCATGTCGGAGCCTAAACTATTGGAGCAGACCAGTTCGGCCAGCCGGTCACTGACGTGGGCGGGCGTCATCTTGCGCGGGCGCATTTCGTACAAGACCACGTCCACGCCCCGTTCGGCGGCCTGCCAAGCGGCCTCGCTCCCCGCCAGCCCTCCGCCAACTATGGTGATGGCAACGGACATCACAACCTCCTCAGTGCACTATTCTACCACAGACGGAAGAAATGTTCCATCCCTCCGGGGAATTTTACATTTGCGTCTTTGTGGAAAATGGATACAATTGACAACAACCAATACCAAAAGGTACACTCTATGCCGACAGACAACCATACCAACACGGGCGAGAAAATCCTGGTCATAGACGACGACGTAATCCTGCTCAAGCTGATCCGCCGCTCACTCGAACCATTTGGTTTTTCCATCCACACGGCTACCAGTGGGGAAGAAGGTCTGAAACTCTTTCCCCAGATCGCCCCCGACCTGGTGATCCTCGACGTGATGATGCCCGGTATGGATGGTTGGGAAGTCTGCCGTCGCCTGCGCCAGACCTCATCGGTACCGATCATCTTTTTGACCGCGTTGGACTCGGTGAACGACATCGTCCAGGGACTGGTCGGCGGGGCGGACGACTATGTAGCCAAACCGTTCAAGATAGACGAACTGGGCGCTCGTGTGACCGCTCAACTACGCCGTTCTCGCATGTCCCACCAACAGCCGGACGTGCTCCGGTTCGGGGGTGGCGACCTGATCATCAACCGGGCCGAGCAGACGGTGTTCGTCCACGGCCAGGAAGTACAGCTCAGCCCCATCGAATACAACTTGCTCCTCTTTATAGCCGAACGAGCCGGGCGCATCATCCCCGTTCGCACGCTCTTTGACGCCATCTGGGGTTCTATGGCCGAGACCGGCCCTGAAGGCGTCAAGTGGTACATCTGGCGCTTGCGCCAAAAAATAGAGACCGATCCCCAAAACCCCCGCTTCATCCTCACCGAGCGGGGCAAAGGGTACCGTTTCTCCACCCAATAAGCGGGCCAATCCACACCCCCACCCAATTTCTCAAACCCATCTCAAACCATCTGCGCTGCATCCCAAACCCCATTCAAACCAACACATAGTATAATTATAACAAAAGTACCACATCTATGTGTGGCTGGGTGGAAACAGGAGGAAGCGAGATGAACAATAAATTGCGATTTATTTCTACACTAGGTATAATTCTTTGGTTGGCGCTCTCTGCATCCATCGTCTGGGCCGACGGGGAAACAGGAACAATCACCGGGTGGAGTCCCGGCACAACAGTTTACGGGACACTCGACGGCTCCAATTGGCATGGCTGGGGCGGCACCATCTACATGGAGCTCTCCGGCGGCGACACGGTCACAGTCTTTTGCACCGACATACCGCACGAAGTCGGCAAGGGGGACACCTTCATCGCCAGCGACGTGGAGATGGACTGCCGGGTCAAGTGGCTGATGATCCACTACCCGCCCCGGTCAACGGACTATACTCCCTGGCCCGATGGCGCTCCCGGCGCTCTGGATAGCCGCAATAACGAAATCGCCGCCCGCCAGGCGGCCGTCTGGCATTTTTCCGACGGGCTGCTCCCGGACGAAACCACCACCGTCGGCGCACGCGCATGGGAGATAATCAACGAGGTTCCCGATGACGCCTGCGCCGCCGATGCCCCCAGTGTCACCATCACCCCGGCCAGCGTGGTCAACCCGGTCAACACCACCCAGACCTTTACCGTCACCGTGACGCGCGGCGGCGACCCCGTCAGCGGGCAGGTGGTCAACCTGAGCAGCGACGTGGGCACGCTGAACACCTCCTCAGTCACCACCAACGGGCAGGGCCAGGCCACCTTCACGCTCACTCACGACACTCCTGACACCACCTCCAACATCGAGGCATCTGCCGAGATGTCCCTGCCGGTAGGAACCATCTTTGTCGGCACGGAGGAAAACAAGCAAAAGCTGGTTCTGGGCCAGGAAACCACCGGGACGGTGTACGGCTCCGCAGTCGCCACCTGGACCGGCACGGGAACCGTCACCACGCTCAGTTTCGACGATTACAATATGGACGGCGCTCACGACTCCGGCGAGCCGTTGCTGGATGGGTGGACGGTCAAACTCTACAAATACAACGGCAGTTCCTGGAATCTGATCCAGACCAAGACGAGCGACGACAACGGCACGGCCCTGTTCACCGGCGTCAGCGCAGGCAGCTACCGCGTGGAGGAGACGGTAAAACTGGGTTGGTACAGCACCACGGCCACCGAGTTCGAGTTCACACTAGAGACCGGCGGCAGCTACTCGGCCGCTTTCGGCCAGGTCAAGCTCCCGGTGATCGTCGGTCACGTCTTTCAGGACGACGACCTGGACGGCAACGTAGACAGTGGGGAACCGCCCCTGGCGGGATGGGAATTGCGGCTGTACCGGATGGACGGCTCCTACATCGTCGGGATGCAGGGTGTGACCGGCCCCGACGGCACGTACATCTTTAGCTCCCACCCCGACCGCGACCCACCCGACATCGGGGCCGGCGATTACTATGTCCAGGAAACCCTCCAGGATGGCTGGTACGCCACCACCGGCATTTCGCAGACCGTGACGGTCGGCGCTGGCGACGTGGGCCACGCCTGGCTGGGCAACATCCACCCCGCACCTTCGCTGACGCTGGATATGAGCGGCCCGGCGACCGCCCACGAGGGAGATACGATCACCTACGATTTCACCGTCACCAACAACGGCAACGTCCCGCTGGAAAACGTCACCGTGGAATCGGCGGCCCTGGGCGGTACGGTCTGCAACCTGGGGACGCTGAACGTCGGCGCGACCGGCACCTGCTCCTCCCCCTACACCGTTCCCGCCGGGGCAGATGACCCGCTGGTGAATTCGGCCACCGCCTCCGGCACCGAGCCTTACCTGGGCGGCACGGCCAATGACACTGATTCCGCCAGCACCGACATCCTGCACCCGCCCGTGGCCCAGGACGACAGCGCCACCACCGCAGAGGACACACCCGTCACAGTGGACGTGCTGGCGAACGACAGCGACCCCGACGGCGACAGCCTGACCGTCACTGAGGTCGGCAACCCCAACCACGGCTCCGTCGTGGACAACGGCGACGGTACAGTCACTTACACGCCGGACGATGACTATAACGGCGACGACTCTTTCACCTACACCATCAGCGACGGCAACGGCGGCACAGACACCGCCACGGTGACAATCACCGTCACACCCGTCAACGACCCGCCCGACGCGGTTGACGACACCGACTCCACCGCCGAGGATACGCCGGTCACAGTGGACGTGCTGGCGAACGACAGCGACCCCGACGGCGACAGCCTGACCGTCACTGAGGTCGGCAACCCCAACCACGGCTCCGTCGTGGACAACGGCGACGGTACAGTCACTTACACGCCGGACGATGACTATAACGGCGACGACTCTTTCACCTACACCATCAGCGACGGCAACGGCGGCACAGACACCGCCACGGTGACAATCACCGTCACACCCGTCAACGACCCGCCCGACGCGGTTGACGACACCGACTCCACCGCCGAGGATACGCCGGTCACAGTGGACGTGCTGGCGAACGACAGCGACCCCGACGGCGACACGCTGACAATCGAATCCTTCACCCAGCCCTCCCACGGCACGGTGACGCTCGACGAAGGAAATCTGGTATACACTCCCGACGCCGGATACAGCGGAACCGATACCTTCACCTACACCATCTCGGACGGCAACGGCGGCACAGACACAGCTACGGTGACGGTCACAGTCCTCCACATCGGGATTGACATCTCCGCCTCCGGCCCGGCGCAAGCGCACGAGGGCGACACCATCACCTACACAGTCACCGTCACCAACACCGGGGAAGAGACTCTGAACGTGGTCATCCCCCTGCCTGGCGATGGAGAGGGCAGCGGCGGCAATTGGACGGGCACGCTTCAGCCGGGCGCATCCGCCACCTTTGAAGCCACCACCACGGCGGAAGCTGACGATTTCTCCACCACCTTTACCGCCACCGGAACCGGCACGACGAACGGCGGCACAGTCTCCGCCAGCGCCACGGTGGATACCGAGGTGCTCAACCCGGCCATAAAAGTGACGGTTACACCATCCGCCGACCAGGTCTACAGCGGTGACCCCGTGGTGCTGACCTACGAGGCAACCAACACCGGCGATGCCACCCTCTACGACGTCACCATCACCTCCGACAACGGCACATCCGGCGACACGTCCGACGATTACG
>CAYNVC010000211.1:0-5352 GCA_964400615.1 uncultured Anaerolineales bacterium
GGTTGGAGAACACGGATTTGCAGGATTGGCGGATCGGAGAACACGGATTTGCAGGGACGGATTGATCCGTTAATCCTGCCCATCCGTGTTCTGCCCGCCGGATTGATCTGCTAGAGAACACGGATTCGCAGGATTAGCGGATCGGAGAACACGGATTTGCAGGGACGGATTGATCCGTTAATCCTGCCCATCCGTGTTCTGCCCGCCGGATTGATCTGCTAGAGAACACGGATTCGCAGGATTAACGGATTGACGCGCTAAAGAACACGGACTTGCAGGTACGGATCGATCCGTAAATCCTGCCCATCCGTGTTCTGATTTGGAGCACAAGACATGACCATCCTGATCGGCACGAGTGGTTTCAGCTACAAAGATTGGGTGGGGCCGGTCTACCCGGAGGGATTGCCCAAATCCGAGTGGCTCGCCTTTTACGCCGCCGAGTTCCCCACCTGCGAGCTGAATTTCAGCTATTACCGCATCCCCACCGCCCGCACACTGGGCCGGATGGCGGAAAGAGTGCCGGCCGGGTTCCTGTTCACGGTCAAGGCGTATAAAGGCATCACCCACGAGCGGGAGGAGCCGGAGCGGGATATGGAGCAGCTCACGGCGGCGCTGGCCCCGTTGATCGAGGCGGAGAAATTCGCCTGCGTGTTGGCCCAGTTCCCCTACTCGTTCCACGCCACCCCGGCCAACCGGGATTACCTCAAGCGTGTGCGGGAGGGGTTTGGAGATTTGCCGCTCGTGGTCGAATTTCGCTCCCGCGAGTGGATCGGTGAGCGCACTTTTGAGGAACTGCGGGCGTTGAATCTGGGCTTTTGCTGCGTGGATCAGCCCCGTCTCGAGAACCTGGTTCCGCCGCTGGCGGTCGCTACCGGGCCGGTGGCCTACGTCCGCTTCCACGGCCGGAACCGGGCCAAATGGTGGCAGCACGACGAAGCGTGGGAGCGGTACGACTATACCTACAGCGACGACGAGTTGGCGGGGTGGGTGGGCAAAATCCGCCAGTTGGACGAGGAAACGGGGCTGACGCTGGTCTATATGAACAACCACTGGCAGGGACAGGCGGTCGGCACGGCGAGACAGTTGAAAACATTGATGGAGGAAACATAGTGGCAAAAACAGTAAGCGTCAAATGGATCGAGAAACAGCAATTTATCGGCATTGACAGCAGCAAACACTCGGTGGTAATGTCCTCGCAGGACGAGGAGAACGGGGTGGGGATAAGTCCATCCCAATTGCTGCTGGTGGCTCTGGGCGGGTGTACCGGCTACGACGTGGTCGCCATCCTGACCAAAAAACGGCAGCACTTGACCGGGTTAGAGATCACCGTCACCGGCGAGCAGGACCCTCACCCACCCTGGACCTATCGCAAAATACACGTCCATTACGAGATGCGGGGCAAGGGGTTGAGCGAGAAAGCGGTGAGTGACGCGATCAAAATCTCGGAGAAAAAGTATTGCTCCGTCTCTGCGACGGTGCGCGGCGAGGCCGAGATTACCTACGATTACACCATCATCGAGGAGGAGTGATCAGAAAATCGCCATCGCGTCGCCGAAACTGTAAAAGCGATACCGCTCCCGCACCGCCTCGGCGTAAGCCCGGTCGAGCAGACCCTTGCCCGCGAACGCCGCCACCAGCATCAGCAGCGTCGAGCGAGGCAGGTGAAAGTTGGTGATCAGCGCGTCCACGGCGCGGTAGCGGTAGCCGGGGTAGATGAACAAATCGGTCGGCCCTGCGAACGGCCGCACGGTTCGAGATTCGTCCGCCGCGCTCTCCAGCACGCGCACGCTCGTCGTGCCCACCGCGACGACGCGCCGCCCTTCCTGCCTGGCCTGGTTGATCTGTTGCGCCGTCTCCGGGGTGAGCGAGCAGTACTCGGTGTGCATGTGGTGCTCTTCGAGTCGTTCCTCGTTCACCGGGCGAAAGGTGTCCAGCCCGATGTGCAGGGTGACGAAGGCGGACTGCACCCCCATCTCCCGCAGGCGGTCGAGCAGCCGGGGCGTAAAGTGCAGCCCGGCGGTGGGGGCGGCAGCCGAACCGGGAGCGCGGGCGTAGACCGTCTGGTAACGCTCCCCGTTCGCCAGAGGGGTGTGGATGTAGGGGGGCAGCGGCGTGACCCCCACCTGCTCGGCCAGCGGCAGCACCGGCCTATCGAAAGCCAGCACCCGCATCCCGCGCTCGCCGGACTCGATCACCTCCGCCTCCGCGCCGCTGGGTTGGCCGTCCGGGCCGTCGAGCAGGCGCAGCCGCAGCCCCACCCGGACGCGCTTGCCCCCGACCAGCGTTTCCCACGTATTGGCGGCGCGGCGGCGCAACAGCAGAATCTCGACCTTGCCGCCGGTCGGTTTGATCCCAAAGAGCCGGGCCGGGATGACCCGGCTCTCGTTGTACACCAGCAGGTCGCCGGAGCGCAGAAATTCCGGCAGGTCGCCAAAGTGGCGGTGGGAGATGGATCCGCTGCGCCGCTCCACCACCATCAGGCGCGAGGCGTCGCGTGGCTCGATGGGGGTCTGGGCGATCAGTTCTGGCGGCAGGGTGTAATCGAAATCTGCGGTTTTCACTCGCTCAGGCGTGTCCTTCCAGCATAACCGGACACTGGCAAATTGCGAATTTTGTAGCCGGGACGCAGATTAACGCTGACTTTCGCAGACCTGGCTCGATCAATCTGCGTTTTTCTGCGTTAGTCTGCGTCCCTGGACAGGGAGATCAAAATTTGCCAGATTCCAGCAGCATAAAATAGTCGTCCAACGGTTCCCGGTACCCGCGCGGGGTGTACTCGCCGGTGGCGGGGTTCAGGTCGTATTCGCCCTGATAGTCGCCGCACGCGATCCGCTCCAACATCTCTATCAGCCGGTCCAGGTCGGAGGTGTCGTTGTAGCAGCCCAGGCTGGCACGCACCATGCCCGGCATGTTCGAGCGGTCTCCGTTGAGCATTTTCTGACGCCACCCAGCCGCCTCATCCTCCGGCAGGCCCAGCAGATGGACGACGTAGGGGTGGGCGCAGAAGCAGCCGCTGCGCACGCCGATCCCTCCCTCGTACCCCAGGATGGCCGCCACCAGAAAGTGGGATACCCCCGCCAGAGTGAACGGGAGGACGCCGACCTTTTCGCTCGCCCGCGCCGGGTCGGTCTCGCCATAGATTTTGAGGCCGGGGACGTTGGGCAGCCGTTCCAATGCGTAGACGACCAACTCTTGTTCGTGGGCGGCGATGTTGTCCATCCCCGCCTCCATGAGCGTCTGCGCGGCCACGGCCATCGCCACCGCGCCGACCACGTTGGGGCTGCCCGCCTCGTCCCGCTCCGGCAGTCCGGCCCAGTACGCTTTGTCCAACGTCACCACGTCTATCGTGCCGCCGCCCGTGTACTCGGGCCCGCTCTGGAGAAATACCTCCCTCGGCCCGACGAGTGCACCGGTGCCGAACGGGGCGTACATCTTGTGCGCCGAAAGGGCCACGAAATCCAGGTGTTCCGGGTCGTCGTCCGGTTTCATATCTACGCAGCGGTGCGGGGCCAGTTGGGCCGCGTCCACCAGAATTTTGGCCCCGGCGGCGTGGGTCTTGCGGGCCAGGCGGTGGATCGGCTGCAAAAAGCCGGTCACGTTAGAGGCCCCCGAAACCGCTACCAGCGCCACCCGCCCGGCGTATTGCTCCAACTGGCGGTCGAAATCCTCCTCGTCCAGCCGTCCCTCCGGCGTGGCCCGCACGTGGACCACGTGGGCGTGGTTGCGCCAGGGCAGGTCGTTAGAGTGGTGCTCCAATTGGGTCGTGATCACCACCGAGTCCGGCGTCAGGTTCAGGCGAAAGGAGAGTTTGTTGATCGCCTCGGTGGTGTTCTTGCCAAAGATGACGGTGTTGGTGCTCAGGTCGGCTCCGACGAAGCGGGCGACGATCTCGTGGGCCTGGTCGTATGCCACAGTGCTCAACCGCGATTTGAACCCCGTCCCCCGGTGGACGCTGGAATAGTAGGGCATGAACTGCTCTAGCGCCTCCATCACGTCCCGCAGCGGCGGCGTGCTGGCGGCGTTATCCAGGTTGACGTAGGGGACGAGGCGGCCATCGAGCAATGGCACGCGCTTGTCCAGGCCCAGAATTCGCTCACGCATATTCACGGGCCGGCCTGAGCCGGTACAGTTGCACATGAAAATACCTCCTTGATTTTAGATTGGTGGGTTTTGAGATTGGGGGATTTGGCGCTCCCGCCATCACGCGAACTCGACTGGCTGCTGGCGCGTCTCGGCGTCGAGGAACTGGGCCAGCCGCTTGCGGAAGAACAGTTGCACCGTGCCGGTAGGCCCGTTGCGGTGCTTGGCGACGATGATGTCGGCAATGTTCTGCCGTTCGGTGTCGGGGTGGTACAACTCGTCGCGGTAGATGAACATCACCACGTCCGCGTCCTGCTCGAGGGAATTGTGTACTACTATGTCGTTGGCTACAAAGTTGTGATGTGTTGGTACTTGCAAGTCATATACTTGCTCAACTCCGGCAGGCTCTATGCTCGCCACCCGATCCCAGTACACGTCGCTTCTGGCAAGTCGCAACAAGGCATCGCTTTGGACGGCTCGACCAACTTTTAACGCGCGTACACGGCTCAGATTGTTCTTGTACAAGCTGGTGCCGCAATATTGTGTCCCAATTGCGCCCTGCATTGCGCGTGTACTCATGCCAATTGCTTGCCTGGCCGGATCTATTAGAGAACGCCATACAGATTTTGGGATTACGTCCTTGTTAGTATTGTGCTCCCGGTGTTCATAGAACTTTTTTATGGCGAGTAATTTATCCGTCTTGGGGCCGACGACACCAATTTGCTCTGTAAACTTGAGTATGTCCGGTTTGCCGGTAATGGTTACGTGCCACTGGTCGCGCCCCTTGTGCCCTTGAGAAGCACAGAGTATGCGCGCCACGATACCAAGACGGAGAAGTAAATGCTGAACGCCGAGGCCAAGTTCCTGGCTACTCGTATGGTAGCGGGCAAATGCCCTGGGCTTTTTTCGTCCAAATACACCCAGAGTGCCGTCTGTGGCCCAGAGGTGGCGCAGGAACTGGCTGATGATTTCGGGTGGTTGCTCAAACAATCGGGCGGGGATGAATTTCTCATAAGAACGATACCCCCACGCTCCAAGATCATCCATCCACGCAGCCACCGGATTCCGCGTCTCGTGCGTCAAGTGAGAGGTTGCGCTCAAAAAGACTTGCCACCAGTTGCGTTGCCGCTCCACGCGGGGGGTTACTGCATTTCCAAACACCTCCATTGCCAGATCTGCGACTGTATCGGCCAGATCCCGGCTGTTCGTGGTATACTGCACTGCATGCCGGGGTAGAGTGCATCCATCACCAATGAGATGACCAAGTAGTGC
>CAYNVC010000212.1:0-1127 GCA_964400615.1 uncultured Anaerolineales bacterium
CCAACGACGGCTCTGCCAACTCGAACACCGCTACGGTGACCATCACCGTCACTTGCCTCAACGACCCGCCGGTCGCGGTAAGCGACACCTACACCACCAACGAGGACACCACCCTCACCGTCGCCGTCCCCGGTGTGTTGGGCAACGACACAGACGTGGAAGACACCCCCCTCACCGCCGCCCTCGACTCAACCGTCTCCCACGGGGCACTGGCGCTGGCTGCGAACGGCTCGCTCGTCTACACTCCCACACACGACTATTGCGGCCTCGACTATTTTACCTACCACGCTAGCGACGGCTCCTCCGACTCGAACACTGCTGCGGTGACCATCACCATCACGTCCGGGGCGGTAGTCACCCACCACATCTACCTGCCGCTGATCGTCAACAATCACGCCATCGCGCCAGACCTGGTGGTGACGGATATCCTCGTCACCAATGACGACGTTCAGGTCACCATCCTCAACCAGGGCAACGCGCCGGTCACAGCCGAGACCACCCAAGAGTTCTGGGTGGATGTCTACGTCAACCCCAGCCCCGCACCCACCGCCGTCAACCAGTTCTGGGATAGCCTGTCCAGCCAGGGACTGGTATGGGGCGTCACCACCAGCGCCCTGCCGCTGAACCCAGGCGAAACGCTCACCCTGAGCATTGGCGACGCCTGCTTCCGGCCCGAGTACAGCAACTACTCGTTGCCGCTGGCTTTGGGCGCGCAGGTCTACGCCCAGGCCGATTCCTGGAACGGCGAGACGAACTATGGGGCGGTGCTGGAGGGTCACGAGATCACGGGCGGGTCTTATAACAACATCAGTGCCCCGGCCTATGTCAACGCCACGTACAATAGAAACCTGATGTCCGGCCATTAGGCATCATCACCGGCAGCCAAAGGAGAACAATCGTGAACAAGTTACTTTTGTGGCTCTTGGTCGTCATCGCCCTGGCACTCGGCATGGTCGTGTTGCCCGGCGCACTTTGTGCTCCGGCCACTGCTGCCCCGCCCGCCCTGCCCATCCGTCCCACGCTGGCTCCGCAACCGGGGCCAGAGGTTCAAGCTGCTTCAGGTGCGTTCATCTTGTTGCGAGTCGAGTTTGGCCCTACCTGGGCCGAGAGCGGTCTGGCGTGGCAAG
>CAYNVC010000212.1:1227-5342 GCA_964400615.1 uncultured Anaerolineales bacterium
GCCGGCATCACCCAGAGGGTAAAGTGGCTCCGACCCCCATCTCGCCCCCCTCTCCGCACATTGACGCCAGCATCCCTACCCTGCCGCCGCCACACACGGCAACGCCCGCCGATTTTCCCCGTACAGATCTCGGCGGGCGGTTTTTCCACCGCTCGCCAAAGGCGAGTCGGAGGCAGCGAGTGTTGGGCAGGTATGACCCAGTTGCAACTAATCGGTAGAGAGCATATAGACTCCCGGGGAGGAGGTAATTGGTGTCGGTGTAGGCGTATTGGTTGGAGCCGGTGTATCTGTTGGCATTGATGTCGGCGTTGGAGTTAGTGTTGGTGTCGGTGTGGGTGGTTCCTGCTTGCTGATATAGGGAAGGTACACCCACGCTGTAGGAGTCCAAGTTCCATTTTCCAATACAGCCCCATACGTGATGCTGTTCGAAGCTGCTACGAGGATGCATGTCACCACGGAAACCACTCCCGCAACGATAGCAATTGCCCTTTTATCCTTTTGTCTCACCTCTCGCCTCCTGATGTATCTCAGTCAGGCCGCGTGGGCCGCATGACGGGTGCTCCAACCGCCAGGCGGCACTGTCTCACCCACTCTTTGCTCGTAGCCAATTCATCCACAGTCCAGATCCAGAATATCGGAGCAAGTGGGAACTCATTCTGAGTACCTACAAGGAAGCCTTTGAGCGGCCCGACGAGTCCATCTTGCTCCTCCAATCAGTACGAGGCGACTTGCAAATTGCGTGAAGAGGTCTGCGCGTTCCTGGATAGGTTCGCACAAGGGTCTCAAATTGCTACACTATGTCGGAATCCTGCCACAGGAGGAGACGAGGGCAGTATCCGGATTAATTTGTCAAATTGCAACAACGCACTTTTTGTGCCGGCCGATGATTTCGGCGAGTGGGCAAGTTGTTTGATTACAGTTTCCTTACCCTATCCGTCGGCGGGTGGCCCAACCGTAATCAACTTGCCTGTTTGCTCTGCGGCCAGCCGGGTTCGTTAGATATTGAGCAGCCGGCCAAATTACCCGTGTCTCCTCACGAACCGCTGCAACCGCTCCAGCGCCTCTTCGATCTTTTCGTAAGCGGTGGCGTAGGAGCAACGGACGTGCCCCCGCCCGGCCTCCCCAAACGCGCTGCCGGGAACCAGCGCCACCCGCTCCTCTTGCAGCAGCGTCTCGGCGAACTCGGTCTCGTCCATCCCCGTGATCTCGATGGAGGGGAAGGCGTAGAACGCGCCCTGCGGCTCAAAGCACTTGAGGCCGATCTCGTTCAGCCCGTCCACTATCAGGCGGCGGCGACGGTCGTACTCGGCGGCCATCTCCTGGACGTAAGGCTCCCCTTCGCGCAGCGCGGCCAGGGCCGCGTATTGGCTGACGGTCGGAGCGCACATGATGGTATATTGGTGCACCTTGCGCATCGTGTCCAGAATCCCGGCCGGGGCAGCGATGTAGCCAATCCGCCAGCCGGTCATGGCGTAGGCTTTGGAGAAACCTTGCAGCAGGACGGTGCGGTCGTACATCCCCGGCAGGCTGGGGAAGCAGACGTGTTCCACACCATAGACCAGCCGGTCGTAAATCTCGTCCGAGATGACCAGCAGGTCGTGTTGCTGGGCGACGGCGGCGATCTCGTTGAGCCGCTCGCGGCTCATCACCGCGCCGGTGGGATTGTTGGGGTAGCCGATCAACAGCGCTTTGGTGCGCGGGGTGATGGCGGCTTCGATATCCGCGCCCGTGACCTGGAAATTGTTCTCGACCGTGGCCGGCACGATGACCGGCGTGCCTCCGGCAAAGATGACCTCCGGCGCATAAGAGACAAAGCACGGTTCGGGGACGATGACCTCGTCGCCGGGGTCGAGCGTGGCGGCAAAGACCAGGTAGAGCGCCTCCGAGACACCGACCGTGACCAGAATTTCGCTGTCCGGGTTGTAGGTCTGGCCGTACAGCCGGTCCAGGTGCTCGGCGATGGCGCGGCGCAGTTCAATCAGCCCCGAATTGGACGAGTAGTGAGTCTCTCCTCGCTTCAGTGCCTCTATTCCGGCCTGGACGATTGGCTCAGGGGTGGTGAAATCAGGCTCGCCGATCCCCAGGCTGACGACGTCCTCCATAGTGGCGGCGATGTCGAAGAAACGGCGGATGCCGGACGGGGGGACGGTGGCGATACGTTCAGAGACGAAATTGCGAACGCGGTGCATTGGGACCTCCTCAAAGAGTGATTATAGGAACGTCAGGCGTCAAATACCAGATCGGGGCGCTCGTGCCAGATCAACTCTGCCACTCCCTTGAACTGCCCCCCGATCACCAGTGGGATCATTACCTCGTTTCTCCCCGAGCCGTTTCCCTCGTCCTCGTAATAGCGGGTGGGGGTCAGGTCGCCGGAGCGGTACCGTTCGTACATCTGGTCGAGTGTGGTGCGCGATTTTTCGTTGTGGCAATCCAGCAGGCTGCTGCCGATCAGCGACGCGCCGCCCCACCTGGCATAGTGCTCAATCGCCAGGTCGTTCATAAAGATGATGCGGTATTCTTCGTCGGCGACAGTGACGGAGGCGCGCAGACCGCCGAGCAGCCCGCTCAGGTTGTACTCTTTTCTCTGCATTGTTCAGCTCCCGTGTACCGGGTAACTGTAAACTGTATCTCGGATAAACGAGGGGAGGTGAAGAAACGCCAACATCCTGCATCTTGCATCCTGCGTCCTGCATCCTACATCCTGCGTCCTGCATCCTGCATCTTGCATCTTGCATCTTGCATCTTGCAACCAGGATGGTCGCGCCCCCCCTCCCCCGGCTTTAACGGCGGCGCTTGAGCAACCACGCCCCAGCGCCGACGAGCGCCGCCAGTGCGCCCAGCCCGGCGGCGGCAGTGACGACCGTCTTGGGCTCCATCCCCGGCATCACCGCGCCGCGCAATCCGGCGTCCGCGCCGTACTCGCTGAACATCCGGCCCCACTTGGTCTCTAGCGCCTTTTCCACTCGCTGCCGCCCCACGAAAGGATACCAGTAGACGTTGTGGTAGAAATTGCTGGCGAAATATGACCACGGCACCAGCGGCGTGCGCAGCAGCAACGGCTCGAACGGGTGCAGCCAACCGTGATAGATCAACTTTTGTCCCCGGCTGGCAAACGTATCCTCCTGGATAAAGTGCCAGTTCTGGCTCATCACCCAGTCCGGGTCCTCGCCCACGATCTCGATCTGGTCGGGGTCGCCCACCCCCAGCCCCATCTCGTGGGCAATGCGGATAAATGGCAGCGAAAGCGGGTCGAACCCCTGCATCTTGGCGGACATGGCGTCAATCGCCACCTGGTCGGCCGAGGCCAGGATAATGTCCTTTTCGTGAGGGCGCATCGCACGCGGGCCGGGGCCGTCGCCGGCAAAAGTACCGTCCATCACAGCGAATACCCCTGGGTGAATGTCCTGCTGGATCATCAACAGATCCACCACCGTCTCGTGGATGACTGAATGGGTCCAGTGCCGCTTTTGCCCCAGCAGCCCGCCGAAAGCGTTCTTCATCGCGCCGGTGATGGTGGTAAAGACGTGCGTCTTCACCGTCGGCAATTGGATGATGTTGCGCCCGATGAACATCTCTGGGATATAGACACCCTCTGGGTAGACCTTGTCCAGCACCAAAAATGGTTGTTTCGGCTCGTAGCGCACCCAATTGTACTGCGGTTCGTAGAGGTGGACGTTGCGCAGGCCATATTTGTCGGTGACGTACTTGTGTTTGTTGTTCTTTTCGCCCACATAGGCGTTCACGACGACGGTGTCATTGTGCCCGGCGATCAGATTCTCGTAGCCGGCGGATTGCAACGCGCGGATCACTCCCTCCAGCTGCCAGGGGGCGGTCGAGCAGGCCGGATACCAGGTCTGCCAGGAGATGTTGATTTTCAGGATCGTCTCTTTATCTTGGGGCAGGCTCTCGCGCACCCCCGCCAGTTCCAACAGCCGGCCATAGTCCTCCAGCACCGTTTCCGGGCTGGTTCTCAGGACTGCCACCTTGCCTTTTCCGGGAAAGTCTTTGCTCATATTTCCTCCACTGAATGTGATCAGATGACTTGTTTGGGTGTGTTTCAAACGAGTTGACGGATATTCGCGCCGCGCCGCTGTGAACAGGCGGCACTGGCGGCT
>CAYNVC010000213.1:0-5338 GCA_964400615.1 uncultured Anaerolineales bacterium
ACGCTTCCGTGGACGTTTGACCCTACCTCGGTGGTCGCCCATTTGGCGGCGACTGATCCATCGTTAAAGCGGTCGCCATAGGGAGTGCTATCCGCCATGCAGGACACGGTCAGCGTATAAGGGCCGCTGAGGTTATTATCCTCGTTCGATTCTTCTACATAGTTGGTGGTATCAACTTGTCCCCACAGATAGTGTGTGCCGCCGGCCAGGTTGAACGTTGCCGTGACCGCTTGTGTGCCGTGGGGGTCAATGTTCAGCAGCCACTGCTTCTCGACGCCCAACTGTCCCCGGTATGGGGGCGGGGAATGCGGATCCAGGTAATAGTCAATGTCGAAATAAGTGTTCACCACCGGAGAGGGAGAAAGATTCTCGACCAAAATCGTGAATGGAATATCCACATTGTCCGGCAATTCGTTGCCGTACTGCGAGGGCCAGGATATACTTTTAATGTGCAAGTCGGCGGGGACGGTTGTAACAGAGATCACACCGGAGTAAGCCACCAGGTCTGCTGCACCACAATCGCCGCCACTCCAATGGGATTCAACCCGATACGCCCCGCTGCTGGATAGTGGAATCTCGAAGCCAATGTCGGTGGCGTCGCCGGTGCTCGCACCAACGTTGACCGGGTCCTGGACGACGCCCGACGTGGCGGTGCCGGAGATAACGCACCACATCAGCCGGTAAGAGTTGCTGATGGGGTCGTGGTCCATCACGTCTATGTAGATGTAATCCAGAGGCACGACCTTGTGGACAGAGGCAACGATGTACGGCCCGGAGACAGTCCATATCTTGGTCGCTGTGTCAGATGGCTCGCCGGTATCCAACATCCCGTTGCCATTGTAATCCAACCAGGCTTCCAGGTGCGCTGTTTCCGGCCGGTTCCCGTAGAGTGTGACAATGGCCCGGCCTAGATTATCGGTAAATTCCTCGGTTTCCTTCGGTTCGGTCCCAGAGTAGCCAAACCCACCTGCATCCGTGGAGAAATTGACCCGCGCCCCCGTGATTGGAGCGCCTGTCTGGTCGGTGACAGTGGCGATGAATTCGTGCCCCCGGTCGTTGGGCAAGACATTGGTAGCTGTTTCGGGGCTTAGCTCAATGGAATAAGCAGCAGGTATCTGCGTGGGAGTCGCCTCCGGGGTTTCGTCCGGCGTGCCCGCCGGCGTATCCTCCGGCGTCACGTCAGGCTCGCCCCAGATGGGATTCGTATCAAAGTAAGGAGGTGGGCTATCGCCAAAGCCAACCTGGATACCCTCGTTGATCATCTGGGCATCGCCCATCACCATGACGTGCCTGGCAATGACCTGGTAGAATGGGTCCACGATGGGAACGTTATGGACCACTGTGACCCGCACCGGCAACCCCTCTATGCCGGGATGGTTCTCTATGGGAGCGCCTTCGAACGAATCATAGCCCCAGATCAGGACGCCAAAGAAACCAGGCTGCTGCGTATAGCTGGCTTTATTGTCCCAGTCAGCCAGGGTAAAGTCGTCCAGGTGCGAGTCGTCAATGCGCAGCCCTGTTGCCGCGTTGCGAGCCATCCGCTTGATGAGCGCCGCGCGGCGGTTGTAATAGTGAGGTTCCGGTTCGGCTGCCCACCCGGCGCCGTTGATCGGGCAATCCGGGTAAGGGGCGCTGTCGTCCACGTCGTCGTTGGCAGGATCGACGCCATCCATGAGTTGCCCGTCGCCATCCTTATCCAGGCAAGCTCCCTTGATAGGTTGGTAAGAGACGGCAAAGCGAGCCGCTTCCCGCGCGGCGTGTTGCGTAGCCAAAAAACCCTGAATAACCAGCGCTGCCTCGATGATGCCCAGGATAACGAGTAACAGGATTGGAAGAAGTAACGCAAATTCGACCAGTCCCTGTCCTCTCAACCTTTTCTTCATCATCCCCCTCCTCATCTGGGTGAGTTACAAGCTGTGTAGACAATGTAAATCTTGCAACTCGTCAACATACCATAAACGATACCCCGCCCAGATTTTCGCCAGGCTCGCCTGAGCTTGGTGCCGGGCAAGCAAACAGGAACATCGTTGCAACAAATCGAAACGACGCCACAACGTGCTGTTGGTTTCTCAAGTGAATCAGGTGACGCCCGTATATATTATACCTTATAAAGCTCATTATTTGCAAGTATACTCTAGTACTAGCGAAGCGCTCACAGCATACCAAACAGGGCCTCGCACGTGCGAGGCCCTGTTTGGTCTACTTGCATTCTTTGAGTGATCGTCTACTAGATCTTCTCGATAATGTCACTAAAGATGTTAGCAATGCTCGGGCCTAACAGTGCCAGAATAACGATCACCACAATGGCTACCAAAACAAGAATCAACGCATACTCAACCAAGCCCTGACCTTCCTCACGCGGTAAAAACAGCATCTCTCTCACCTCCTTTTTACAGTGGATTTGACTGTAAATTTCACCAGCCTGTTCTTATTATACTAAATTCTCCCAATATGGCAATAGGAACTTGGTACTAACTGCCTTTATTTCACGAGATGGGCAGTTCAAAACCTATTTTTGTCCCCCGCCCCATACTGCTGTTAAAGTGAATTTGCCCACCGAGCATCTCTATCCGCTCGCGCATCGTCGCCAGGCCCAGCCGGTCCGCATCCGGCGAATTGAACGCATCGGTCAACTCGAAACCACTGCCATTGTCCTCGACGGACACGCGGACGAGATTTTCCCCCATATCCAGGTTGATTTGGACGTTGTTAGCCCGGCCGTATTCGACCGCATTGTTGAGCAATTCCTGGATGAGGCGGAAAACTGTCACCTCTTTGTGCGATTCCATGCGCCGCTCTTTGCCTGTAATCACCAGGTTTGTATTGACCCCGCTGTTATCGGAAAAGCTGTCCACGTAACGCCGGAGGGTGGGAGCCAATCCCAAATCGTCCAGCATCATTGGGCGCAGGTTCAGGATCAGCCCCTTGACCACCTGAAAAGTCGCCGCCACGCCCGTCTTGAGGTTGCCAAGTTCCGTGCGTGCTCTTTCGGTATCTATATCAAAGAGCCGCTCGCAGATCTCGGCCTGGAGGATCAGGTTGGTCAGCGCCTGAGCCGGCCCATCGTGCATCTGTTGGCTGAGGCGGAACCGTTCCCGCTCCTGGGCCTCGATGATGCGGACGACCAGGGGCTGGGCGGAATCCCCCTTCTCAGGGGCAGCAGGCTCGTACCCGGTGTGGGCGGTCAGCTCGAGCGTGTTGCGGAGTAGATCCAGCTGGCGGGTCAGGTTACGTTGGTCGCTTTGCAGTTTTTCTAACTGACCGCGCATGGTAAAGAGACGTTGTTGCGTGTCCAGGACGGTTGTATACGCCTCCTGAATATCCTCACGCGGCACGGTATCCATCGCCGCTTCGATCTGCCGCAGCCGGTTGGTGGCCTGGGTGTTGCGCTGCGCCAGCCGCTCCACCTCTCCGGTCGTCTGCTGAATCAAGAGATCTATTTCTTTGAGTTCGCGCTGAGCCTGGTCATAATCTCTGCTGCACTCGTCCAAAAATTGTTCGAACGATGTATCGGTTCCGGTTTCAGTTGAAACAGCCATTTGTTTGCTCCTGGTTTTTTGATATACCCCGCTCGCGTTGGCAGAGTGCGGTCTTAATGTTCACGTAAGGGCACCCATCCGTGCCGGAGGGCGTAGACTGTGGCCTGTGTTCGATCCGCCACTCCTAATTTGCTCAAGATGGCAGTCATGTGGTTCTTGACCGTCTGGTGGCTGATCCCCAGGTAATAAGCTATTTCCTTGTTGCTCATGCCACGGATGACGAGTTCCAGTATCTCCATCTCACGAGGGGAGAGCGGGGACAGAAACCGCGCCTCTCTATCAATTTCTCCACTGCCAAAACGACGGAATTCTTCCAAAAGCCATTTGTCAACGTCCTCCTCGTCCATAACGTTGTTATCAATGACGTACTGTCCCCGGCTCACGTGTCGAATGACGTCCACCAGTTTTTCTGGGCTGACGTCCTTGGCGCGGTAGGCCGATGCTCCGGCGCGGATGGCATGGTATATCTGCTCCTTGTCATCGTAAGCGGTCAGCATAATGACGTTTATCTCAGGACAGAGTTTCTTGAGTTCCCGGGTGGCTTGCAAGCCATTGAGCGCAGGGAGGTTGATGTCCATCATCACCACGTCTGGGTGCAACTTTTGCGCCAGTTCAAGCGCCGCCTGCCCATCGGCTGCCTCTCCCACAATGCACAAATCCTCGTGTACAGCCAAAATGTTACGCAGTCCCTGGCGAAAGACGGGGTGATCGTCCACGATCATCACGTTGATTATATTCGTCTCGCTTTTACCCACTATGCCCCCCTGTTCGTCGGTATGCCCCCCCCTACCTCTAGTATACCACACAATGGGCGAGAAGTGCAATCTGATCATTTGCGCACGGCTGTTCCATCCTCTATGGTTTCAGCACCAACACCCCCTCCGCGTCTGCCTCAACGTCCGCCCGCTGCCATAGCATTGGATGGTACTCGATGTTGCGCCAGGAGTCAATCATATCGTCGTAATGTTGGTGGTATGGATGTCCCGATTGACCGGTGGTGTGCATAGAAACCGAGCGCGTCAAATCGGCCAGGTCTATGATCTGGCGGTAGGATGGGACGTAATACACAGTGTAAGGATGGTTCAGGTCGTAGCTGGTGGCGTTGATCGAATAGTTGTCCCCGTCCGTCTCCACCGCCCCCCGGTTAAAGATGGCCTCGATGGGGGCGATGCCGGATTGCCCCAGGCTCTGGTTCTCGAAGGTGGCAGTGTGCAGGTCGCCCCAGCGCCATTTGTCCATGTTCCGGCCCAGTGTCTCGGTCAGTTCGTCCACCGCGTCCTCCAGCGCCCGCAGCAGAATCTCGTCCCGCGTCTCCACGACCGGCGTGTTCACGTCGTCGAACCAGTGCGAACTCTCATCCTGCAAGATGTCCACCAGGGCGACGCTGGTGGCGCCGCTCGTCTCCCCCTGGAGTTGTTCTCCAAGCTCGTCGCCAAAGGTCAGGTCTAGCAAGTGAACGCGGAACGATTCGAACAGGGCCGCCCCGGCGCTGTCCCTGTCCACCCGCCCATCCCAGGCCCGCAAAAGCTCCAACGCTTCGGTCAGGCGACGCTCCTCTCTGGGAGTGCGCCCCGTGTTCTCAACGGGGAGCACGAGCAGGTGAGGTAAAATGTCCTCGACATAGATGGGACTACTGTTCCCCTGCATCGCCTGCACATCGGCCAGCGAGATCGAGCTGTCGGCCTCGATCAGCTCCACGATGCGCCGCGCCCGGTAGCCGGGTGCCCAGTCATTGGTGATCAGGTAGGGAAAATCCGGTTTCACGACGGCGTTGTTGGCGGTGACAACGTATCCCTCCT
>CAYNVC010000214.1:0-5318 GCA_964400615.1 uncultured Anaerolineales bacterium
TCAAACGAGTTGGCGGATATTCGCGCCGCGCCGCCGTGAACAGGCGGCGCTGGGGCTTTACGTATCCAGCACCGGCTCTTTCAGGCCGGTGCGGATTGGCCCTAACTGAAACGAAACACACCCAAACCGTATTGCGTTTAGCTCTGCGCGGCCACCACGCTTTCGTATACTGCCAGGTATCGCTGCACTATGCTCCCGGTGTCTTTGTCGTGCCGCTTCATCAAGTTGAGCGCACCGCGCACCAACCGGTCTCGTTCCTCCTCGCGGGAGAGCAGGCGCACGATGGCCTCGGCCAGTGCATTCTCGTCCCCCGGTGGAATCAGAAACGAGTCCTCCAGATGTGTAAAGAGTTGCTCCGTCCGCCCGGCGCGGGTGATGATGCAAGGCACGCGCATGTGCATCGCTTCGGCAATCGCCATACTCCAGGCGTTCTCCACCGGGCTGAGGGCGACGAACAATTTGGCAAGCGCCAGGAAATGGCCCACGTCGCGCCGCGCGCCTGCGAAATGTACCGCCTGCCCAAGCCCCAGGTTGTCCACGGCGGCGCGCAAATCATCCGCCAGAGGCCCATCTCCCACGATCACAAAGTGAGTCTGTGGTCGCCGGGCGAGTACGAGGGGCGCTGCGCGGATCAGCGTCAGAGGATCTTTGAACTCGTTCAGCCGGCCAACGAACGTCACCACGTCGTCCCCCACCCGCAGGCCCAGTTCACCGGCCACCGCGCCGGGAGACATCCCCGGTTGCAACATTCCCTCGTCAATGGGCAGTGGAATGGAACGGTACGCGACTCCCATCTCTTGTAGCAGCGCCTCGGTCTCCGGGGCCGCCGCCACGACCGCGTCCACCCGCTCCAGCGCGGGCCGGATCGAGAGAGGAGGCAGCGAGCGCAGGTCGCTGCCGTGCACCGTGAGCACGACCGGAATTCCATACCGCCGCCGCAGCGCCAGTCCGAGCCAGGCCAGGGGCGCCCAGTGCACGTGCACCACGTCACAATCCGCACAGACCCGCCAGGCTGTTCTGAGGAACATTGCCAGAAAGGCGGGGATTTGCAGCGCCACCCAGGGGCGGCGTCTGAGATTGTTGGGGATTCCCGCGCCGTAAGCCAGTCGCTGCCACCTGGGCGGCCAGGCGTAGGTGAAGCGATGGATGCAAAGATGGCCGTGCTCCTCGTAGCGAGCGGAGCGGCCATCGTTGGGGGCGACGACGCTGACTTTACCCCGCTTGCTCAACCCTCGCGCCAGGTTGTAGACGAACACCCCGGCAAAGTCATCACGGCGGCGGGGAAACGAGGTGGTGAGCACGCAGACGTGCATGTCGTTCAGCGTAACTCCCGGTTATATTCCATATCGAACCACATGGCGAAAAAGATGGATTGCAGCCCCGATACAAAGAGAAAGACGGCAAACAAGGCGCTGGTCGGCGAGACCGGCCCCAGGAACAGGCGGTAAAGGAACAGGTAGAGGCCAAACAACACCCCCGGCACAAACAGCGCCCCGCCCATCAGATAAAAGAACACCAGCGGGTGAAAGTCCCGGATCACGTACTTTTGCACCATGCGGTAGAAAAAGAGTTTGCACAGCAGCCAGGATAATCTGGGAATCATGCGCAGCGGTTTGACGCCCGACTTTTCACCGATGCCGTACACCGGCCTGATCGGTACGTCGCGCACGCGAAAGTTGTAAATGTTGAGCCGCACCAGCAGATCGTTTGGCTGGCCGTACCGCCTGTACATCCGCCCCCAGTCAATCGTCCTGAGCGCCCGCGAGTTGATGGCCGTATAGCCCGACTGCGAATCGGCCACGTGCCAGTACCCCGACGCGATCTTGGTCAGCAGCGACATCGCCGAGTTGCCCAGGTAACGCAGCCGGGGAATCTGGTTCCACGCATCTCCCGTAAAGAGGCGGTTCCCCTTGGCGTAATCCGCTTCTCCCCCCACCACCGGATCGAGCAAGGCGGGCAGGTCAGCCGGGGCCATTTGCGCATCGCCGGCCATCACCACCGCCACGTCCACCTGGTGGTCGCGGCACCACTCGTAGCCGGTGGCAATCGCGCCGCCCACTCCCTGGTTGGCCTGGTGCCGGATCAAGACGACGCGCTCCGGCTGCTGCGTGACGCGCTCCTGCACCCGCTCGACCGTCGCATCCCGGCTGCAATCGTCCACCACCACGATCCAGTCCACGAAATCGGGCACGGTATCCAGAGTGCGCCCGATCAGTTTTTCCTCGTCGTAGGCCGGCACCACGACGCCGATGGTTTTCTCTTTGTACAAATTCGCCAACCCCGCCGATTCTAATCCGTGAATCCTGTCTGATCCGTTAATCCTGCCGATCCGTGTTCTGCAACAGGCGGTATTGTAACATAGTCGAGTGCTTTTTCAAAACTGGACAAAGGGGTGTTTTTGTGGATAATGAGCCAGCTTGAAAGAGTGGGAGGACTCGAGCGTGGGGAGAACCGTGAGAACAAATAGATCCGACGTGCGCCTGGCACTGGCGTTGTTTTGTTTGTTGACTTGCCTGTACTGGTTGACGAACGGCGCACACGTCAGAATCGCCGACGGCGAGACAATGTACGCAGTGACCGAAAGCCTGGTCGAGCGGGGCACGTTTGTGCAATTAGAGCCGGAGCAGGCCGGTGACGGCGTAGAGGTTGCCGTTGCGCGCGCGCAACGGCAACCTCTACGCCGTCACCGGCCTGCTCCGGCTCTAATTGCACAAACGTGCCCCGCTCGACCAGGCTTTCGGTCACTGCGTACATTGTCTCGCCGTCGGCGATTCTGACGTGTGCGCCGTTCGTCAACCAGTACAGGCAAGTCAACAAACAAAACAACGCCAGTGCCAGGCGCACGTCGGATCTATTTGTTCTCACGGTTCTCCCCACGCTCGAGTCCTCCCACTCTTTCAAGCTGGCTCATTATCCACAAAAACACCCCTTTGTCCAGTTTTGAAAAAGCACTCGACTATGTTACAATACCGCCTGTTGCAGAACACGGATCGGCAGGATTAACGGATCAGACAGGATTCACGGATTAGAATCGGCGGGGTTGGCGAATTTGTACAAAGAGAAAACCATCGGCGTCGTGGTGCCGGCCTACGACGAGGAAAAACTGATCGGGCGCACTCTGGATACCGTGCCCGATTTCGTGGACTGGATCGTGGTGGTGGACGATTGCAGCCGGGATGCGACGGTCGAGCGGGTGCAGGAGCGCGTCACGCAGCAGCCGGAGCGCGTCGTCTTGATCCGGCACCAGGCCAACCAGGGAGTGGGCGGCGCGATTGCCACCGGCTACGAGTGGTGCCGCGACCACCAGGTGGACGTGGCGGTGGTGATGGCCGGCGATGCGCAAATGGCCCCGGCTGACCTGCCCGCCTTGCTCGATCCGGTGGTGGGGGGAGAAGCGGATTACGCCAAGGGGAACCGCCTCTTTACGGGAGATGCGTGGAACCAGATTCCCCGGCTGCGTTACCTGGGCAACTCGGCGATGTCGCTGCTGACCAAGATCGCGTCGGGGTACTGGCACGTGGCCGATTCGCAGTCGGGCTATACGGCCATCAACTCGCGGGCGCTCAGGACGATTGACTGGGGGCGGATGTACAGGCGGTACGGCCAGCCAAACGATCTGCTGGTGCGGCTCAACATTTACAACTTTCGCGTGCGCGACGTACCGATCAGGCCGGTGTACGGCATCGGTGAAAAGTCGGGCGTCAAACCGCTGCGCATGATTCCCAGATTATCCTGGCTGCTGTGCAAACTCTTTTTCTACCGCATGGTGCAAAAGTACGTGATCCGGGACTTTCACCCGCTGGTGTTCTTTTATCTGATGGGCGGGGCGCTGTTTGTGCCGGGGGTGTTGTTTGGCCTCTACCTGTTCCTTTACCGCCTGTTCCTGGGGCCGGTCTCGCCGACCAGCGCCTTGTTTGCCGTCTTTCTCTTTGTATCGGGGCTGCAATCCATCTTTTTCGCCATGTGGTTCGATATGGAATATAACCGGGAGTTACGCTGAACGACATGCACGTCTGCGTGCTCACCACCTCGTTTCCCCGCCGCCGTGATGACTTTGCCGGGGTGTTCGTCTACAACCTGGCGCGAGGGTTGAGCAAGCGGGGTAAAGTCAGCGTCGTCGCCCCCAACGATGGCCGCTCCGCTCGCTACGAGGAGCACGGCCATCTTTGCATCCATCGCTTCACCTACGCCTGGCCGCCCAGGTGGCAGCGACTGGCTTACGGCGCGGGAATCCCCAACAATCTCAGACGCCGCCCCTGGGTGGCGCTGCAAATCCCCGCCTTTCTGGCAATGTTCCTCAGAACAGCCTGGCGGGTCTGTGCGGATTGTGACGTGGTGCACGTGCACTGGGCGCCCCTGGCCTGGCTCGGACTGGCGCTGCGGCGGCGGTATGGAATTCCGGTCGTGCTCACGGTGCACGGCAGCGACCTGCGCTCGCTGCCTCCTCTCTCGATCCGGCCCGCGCTGGAGCGGGTGGACGCGGTCGTGGCGGCGGCCCCGGAGACCGAGGCGCTGCTACAAGAGATGGGAGTCGCGTACCGTTCCATTCCACTGCCCATTGACGAGGGAATGTTGCAACCGGGGATGTCTCCCGGCGCGGTGGCCGGTGAACTGGGCCTGCGGGTGGGGGACGACGTGGTGACGTTCGTTGGCCGGCTGAACGAGTTCAAAGATCCTCTGACGCTGATCCGCGCAGCGCCCCTCGTACTCGCCCGGCGACCACAGACTCACTTTGTGATCGTGGGAGATGGGCCTCTGGCGGATGATTTGCGCGCCGCCGTGGACAACCTGGGGCTTGGGCAGGCGGTACATTTCGCAGGCGCGCGGCGCGACGTGGGCCATTTCCTGGCGCTTGCCAAATTGTTCGTCGCCCTCAGCCCGGTGGAGAACGCCTGGAGTATGGCGATTGCCGAAGCGATGCACATGCGCGTGCCTTGCATCATCACCCGCGCCGGGCGGACGGAGCAACTCTTTACACATCTGGAGGACTCGTTTCTGATTCCACCGGGGGACGAGAATGCACTGGCCGAGGCCATCGTGCGCCTGCTCTCCCGCGAGGAGGAACGAGACCGGTTGGTGCGCGGTGCGCTCAACTTGATGAAGCGGCACGACAAAGACACCGGGAGCATAGTGCAGCGATACCTGGCAGTATACGAAAGCGTGGTGGCCGCGCAGAGCTAAACGCAATACGGTTTGGGTGTGTTTCGTTTCAGTTAGGGCCAATCCGCACCGGCCTGAAAGAGCCGGTGCTGGATACGTAAAGCCCCAGCGCCGCCTGTTCACGGCGGCGCGGCGCGAATATCCGCCAACTCGTTTGA
>CAYNVC010000215.1:0-500 GCA_964400615.1 uncultured Anaerolineales bacterium
CACGTCGGTTGGCGCATCCACGCCGCGATGGCGTCGGTTTAGCTCGTGCAGCGCGTCATCGTCGGTGATGACGACGGCCAACTCGCACGCTTCTTCCACTTGCTGGTGGATCAATGGTGCCAGGGCTGCCAGGCGCAACCTCTCTGGCTGAACCTGCTCCTGAAATTGCTCGTCTATTTGTATGGCTATGGTGTGAAGTGACATTTTTGTTTCTGGCCTCATTTGGTGCTTTCGGTCGGTGGGTACTGAATGCGCGGGTGGTAGGTTCCTTTTAGAGCAGAGGTGAAAACGTCCCTGACCAGTTCCAGGTCGCGCATAGTCAGGTCGCACTCACTCAATTGGCCGTCGTCCACCCGGCTGGAGACGATCTTGGTGACGATTTCGGCTACCTCTTCGGCGCTGGCGGGACGCGCGGAACGAACTGCCGCCTCACAACCGTCGGCCAACATCACCAGGGCGGTCTCTTTGCTCTGCGGCCTGGGGCCGGGGTAGCGAAAGTC
>CAYNVC010000215.1:510-3293 GCA_964400615.1 uncultured Anaerolineales bacterium
CTCGTCAACCTGGGCCGGGTCGCCGGCCAGTTTCACCGCCTGGCCGTAGAGGAAGCTGACTTTGCTCGTGCCGTGGTGCTCTGGGATGAACGCCCGCACGCGGCGGGGCAGCCGGTAGCGGCGTGCCAGAGCCAGCCCATCCTTGACGTGGCTTATGATCACTTGGGCGCTCGTGCGTGGGTCGAGCCGGTCGTGAGGGTTCACCCCATCGGCCTGGTTCTCGGTGAAAAAGTATGGGCGGGCGATTTTGCCCACGTCGTGGTAATAGGCACCCACGCGGGCGAGCAGTGGATCGGCGCCGATGCGTTCGGCTGCTTGCTCCGCCAGGTTGGCGACCATCAGGCTGTGGTGGTATGTGGCCGGCGCTTCGCGTAGCAACCGCTGGAGCAGCGGGTGGTCGGGCCGGCTGAGCTCGATCAGCCGCATTGTTGTGGTGATGTCGAACAGCGGGCCGATC
Source organism: uncultured Anaerolineales bacterium (assembly GCA_964400615.1). GTDB lineage: Bacteria > Chloroflexota > Anaerolineae > B4-G1 > B4-G1 > B4-G1. Next base: position 968 of record CAYNVC010000215.1, read on the forward strand.
AGGAAAAGGCTGCCCAGCGCCAGGCTGGCCGAGATTCCCCCGTTAGCGAGGCCGGTCAACAGCAAAGGCAGCAACGCAATGAGTTGGGTCGTATCCTGCGGAAAATGAAAGACCAGGATAACGGCGACGTGCGCTAACGACGCCAGCATACCGGCGCGAAATAAGGAGCCGATGCGCTCGACGCGCTCCATCGCCAGTGCAGCGGCCAGCCCGCCCAAAACGACATAGGCCGCCATCTCTAGCGATTCGCCGGTGGCTGCGCCAACTATGCCGCCGAGGAAGAGCGTGCTTACCACGCCGACGTTTGGCCCCAAAGCTGCTACTGCCAGCATAGCCAGCGCCGGAGCCGGAACCAGGTAACGTAACACCGCCCCGCTCTGCATCATCAGCCCGGCGCCAAACACGAAACTCGTGCTCAACAGTACCAACAAGAGTAGTTTCGAGCCGCTCCAAAGCACGTCTGGCTGGAACCGAGCCAGGTAGAGAAAAAGCAGTGCCACGCTCATCACGACCCATAGGACGACTCCCACCAGGTCGAGCCACTTGAACTCGGCTTTTTGCAAACCGAGTTGTTCCAGTGCTTCCAGGTCGAGCGCCGTGACCCGCGCTCCTTCCCGCACGATGACCTCGCCGGCCTCGAAGCTGCGCAACGCCGGCGGCACCGCATTCCTGGCCTGGGCCTGGGTGGCGGTGGTGGCGTCGGCGTCCAGGAAAGAGTTGGGGACCAGGAATGATTGTACCAGTTCCTGGGTGACGGACGCTTCTTGTTCGGAGAGATCGAGACTGATGAGAGACGGCACTTCCTCGCGGGCTTTGTCCACGTACCCGTCTCGAATTTCGCGCCGCATCGCCTGATCGAGCGCGGCCAGCACTTCTAATTGCACCCGGTCCCAGCTTTCGTTGGGCAATGCCAGGAGGGCGTCAAGCGTCTCGCGCGGCAGGTCGGCCAACTCCGGCACGGCCCAAATCCACCCGCGTTGTTGAGCGGGAGAGGCGAGCGTGTCGGCACGCACCGAGCCTAGATAGTCGAGCACCTGGCGGGCGCGGTCGAGTTGTTGGCGGGCCAGCGCCGGGTCGGGGAGCTGGTAGATCGGTTCGACCGCTGCGGCGGCCTGTTCTTGCTCCTGCGTGCGCAGGATGGCGCTCTCATAAGTTATGCTACGGGGAGCGCGTATATCCTGGGGGACTACCTGTCCCTCGGTCAACGTTTCCCCAGTGGGCAACAGTGGACGGATCAGCACCTCGCCCGTGGTCACGGTCAACACTATGCCCAGCAGGATCAGGCGCAGCCATGCCCACCATCGCCGGCCTTGCCGCCGTGATTGAGGCTCTTGACCTTGCTTGAAACCGGGTTCGTTCTCGTTCATCGGCTCATTAAAACAAGGGGGAGCACGTAGGGCGCTCCCCCTCATCTGTAAGTATTATGCGCTCCTCGGCGGGCGCGTTTTAGCCAGATAGCAGCTCGCGCACCACCTGGTTCACCAGGCTGCCGTCCGCGCGGCCCTTGAGTTGGGGCATCAGGGAACGCATAACTGCTCCCATCTGCTTCATTCCGGTCGCCCCGATCTCGGTGATGACCTGGCGTGCTTCCTCGGCGATTTCGTCGCGTGAAAGTAGGCGGGGCAGGTATTCCTCGAGGATACTCAGTTCCGCCTCCTCGTCGGCGAGCAGGTCGAGACGGCCAACACTTTGCAACTCGGCGATGGTGTCGCGGCGTTGTTTGGCCTGTTTTTGCAGCACCTTTGCCACGTCATTCTCGTCCAGGTCGCTGCCTTTTTCGATCTCGGCGTTGGTGATCGCAGCCAGAGCCAGCCGGATGACCGCCTTGCGGCGCTCGTCGTGGGCACGCAGCGCTTTTTTGAGATCGTCCTGCAAACGTTGTTTCAGGCTCATCTGCGTCTCCGTTCTGGTGGTACAGTTGTTTAATATCTGGCCCGCCGATCTTTGAACGTCTGGCGGCGGCTCTTGCGTAATTTGGCTGCCTTTTTACGCTTACGAATCACACTTGGCTTTTCAAAGAAACGGCGCCGGCGCGCTTCTGAAAGTATACGGTCGCGCTGCACCTTTTTCTTAAAGCGCCGCAACAGAGAGTCAAACGACTCGCCGTCGTGGACAATGACTTTGGTCACTCAATTCACCTCCCTCTATGCCCAGTCTCGGACTGGTTTTTGATTGCAGGCTCATTATAATCGCGCACGGTGGGCTTGTCAAGCAGGGACAGGTGTCTGGGGGCGACAGGTAATTCGATCCCGGCTGGACGCGGACAAACGCAGATGACGCAGATGCGCCGCGCCGCCGTGAACGGGCGGCGCTGGGGACAGATGTG
>CAYNVC010000215.1:3393-5316 GCA_964400615.1 uncultured Anaerolineales bacterium
AGATGACGCAGATGCGCCGCGCCGCCGTGAACGGGCGGCGCTGGGGACAGATGTGTCCAGCACCGGCTCTTGCAGGCATACCCAGCACCGGCTCTTGCAGGTATACCCAGCACCGGCTCTTGCAGGTATACCCAGCACCGGCTCTTGTAGGCATACCCAGCACCGGCTCTTGTAGGCATACCCAGCACCGGCTCTTGTAGGCCGGTGGACGTTGGTGCCGACTTGCATTTCCCCAGAAAACGAGTACAATCCGCGCCGACCAATGACTGGTGGAGAATAATGAATTACTTGGAAGCCATTGCTTACCTTCACAGCATTATTGACTATGAAAAAATGCGCCTCGAGCGCTATACGCCCGAGACGCACAACCTGGGCCGTGTCTTGCAATTGCTGGCGGCGATGGGCGATCCGCACACCCGTTTCCCGGCGATACACATAGCCGGTACAAAGGGGAAAGGCTCTACGGCGGCGATGTGCGAATCCTGCCTGCGGGCCGCCGGATTCCGCACCGGCCTCTATGTATCACCCCATCTCCACACTTTCCGCGAACGCATTCAGGTTGATGGACGCAAGATTGGGCGTGACCAGGTCGTCGCGCTGGTGGACGAGTTCCGCCCGCTGATCGAGCGCGTGCCTGACGTGACCTACTTTGAGGTCATCACCGCTATGGGGTTCCTCTACTTTGCCCGCTCTCAGGTGGATATAGCGGTCGTCGAGGTGGGGCTGGGCGGGCGGCTCGACGCGACCAACGTTCTGACGCCGGAGGTATCCGCCATCACTTCCCTCAGCCTGGAACACACCTATTTGCTGGGCGACACGTTGGCCGAGATCGCTTACGAGAAAGCCGGAATCATCAAGCCCGGTGTTCCGGTCGTGAGTGCGCCGCAGCGGGCCGAGGCGCTCCAGGTGCTCGAAAACGTGAGCCGGGAGCGGCGCTCGCCGCTCACGCTGGTCGGCAGAGATTGGGAGTACGAACCAGGCCCGGCAGATCTGGACGGGCAGTTTCTCACCGTTCACCGCACCGTCAGCGGCTCCGAGTTGGATGGCGAGTACTGGATTCCCCTGCTGGGTCGCCACCAACTGGAAAACTGCACCAGCGGGATCGCCGCGTTGGATATTTTGCGCCGGCAGGGCTGGCGTATTGACGCCGGAGCGGTGCACGAGGGATTGCGCACGGTCAACTGGCCGGGCAGGATGGAGATCATCAGCCGCGAGCCGCTGATAGTCGCGGACGGGGCGCACAACCCGTACTCGGTGCAGGTGCTGCGCCGGGCGTTGGAAGAGTGGTTCCCTGGTCGGCGTTGGACGTTGATCTTTGGCGCTTCGGCAGATAAGGACATCGGCGGGATGCTCGAAAGCCTGCTGCCAATCAGCGACTATGTCATCGTCACCCGCTCCGACCATCCCCGGGCCGCGTCCCCGGTCGAGCTGGCCGATGCGGTGGCTGCCGTGGGCGGGGGAGCTAGAATCTGCGTCAATGTCAAGAGATCGCTCTCGCACGCCCTGGCAGAGATGAGCGCCGGCGACGGGTTGCTGGTGACGGGATCGACCTACCTGGTGGCCGATGCCCGCGAGGAGTGGGCGCGTTACACCCACGCTCCCCTGCCGGACAACGACGACGTGACAGAAATTTGAATAGGATAGGTGAATGAACACAGTAGCGTTTCAGGATTGGTGGTCACAAATGGAGTGGCCTCAGGATATGCCCTTCCCCATGGATGACCTGGGTTTCGACGAGATAGAGGAATTGCGCGAACCGGGCGGCGGGATCATCGAAGCCCCGCTTTTGCCGCTGCGCGACATGGTGATGTTCCCCCGCATGGTGACGCCCCTCTTTGTCGGGCGCGACCGCTCGATAGAAGCCATCGAAGTGGCGCTCGAAAACGACGAACCTCTCATCACAGTTGCCCAGAGAGACACGGA
>CAYNVC010000216.1:0-5313 GCA_964400615.1 uncultured Anaerolineales bacterium
CGGGTTGCGGGATTGAACTCGGTCACGGGAAGAGCCGGTGCTGGGTTGGCCTGGAAGAGCCGGCGCCGGGTTGCTCCTTGAGCCAGCACCGCCTGTTCTACACGCCAGCACCGCCTGCGGTGCCCAAACCCCATAACCACAACCTTGCGCTCTCCGCCCGGTGTGATAAACTAGCCCGCGATGAAAAAACTGCTGCGTACTCTAACCCATCCCGCCGCCATCTCGGCCATCGTCGCGCTGGCGCTGACCGGGCTGCTGTACGGGGACGCGCTCACGCTGCCGCTGTTCTCCGACGATCTGGTGCAAATTCCCTGGCTAGAGTCGCTCTCCTGGCGCGAGCTGTGGAGCAGCCCCAGCCCCTACGGCTACTACCGGCCCCTGTGGTACAGCCTGTGGCGGCTGTGGGGCGCACTGACCGGGGGCCTGCACCCCCTGGGGCTGCACGCGCTCAACCTGGCGGCCCACTTTGCCGCCGCCTGGCTGGCGGGGCTGCTGGGAGCAACGTGGGCGTCGTCGGGCGCGGGCAAGCCGCGCCCCTACGTCGCCGCTTGGGCTGCCGCGCTGTTCGCCCTCTTTCCGTTTTCGCGGCAGGCGGTGGCCTGGCCGGGCGCGGTGTACAATCCACTGGTCAGCGCGATGGCGGCCGGGGCGGTGCTGGCCTACGACCGGGGCCGGAGGGGGCATGGCGGGCGCTGGTTCGCGCTGGCGCTCCTGCTGGCCGGGCTGGCCCCGCTGACCTACGAGGCCGGGCTGCTGGTGGGGCCATTGATCATATTGACCGAGGGGCTGGGCCGGCTGCTGCACCGCTGGGAGCGCCGCTCGCGCTGGCCGCTGGCTTTTGGGGGGCTGTTCCTGGCCGCGCTCGCGCTCTGGCGCGTGATGCGCGGGGCGGGCGTCACCGGCTTTGGCCTCGACCCGGCCTCGCTCCACTGGAACACGGCCTACCTGGCGCAGGGGCTGGTCTATCCGGCCGCGCCGCTGGCCCAACAGTTGGCCCAGCGGCTGGGAACCGCACCGGAAGCGGCCCTGTGGATCGTCGCCCTGCCGGCCCTGGCGCTGCTGGCCTGGGGCGGGCTGCGCTGGAACCGGGGCGCGTTCGGCCTGGGCGCGGTCTGGTTCGCCCTCTTTGCCCTGCCCCCGGCGGTCTCGATGGAAGCCGATTGGTTCGCGCTGGCTCCCCGCTTCCTCTATATGACCGCCCCCGGCGCGGCGCTGATCTGGAGCGCGGCGGCCGGCGGCTGGCTGACACGTCTGCACCCGACGCGGCGATTGCTCGCAACCGGGCTGCTGGTAGCCGCGCTGCTGCCGGCGGCCCTGTTCGTCCGCGCCGGAGTGCGCCTCTACGGTATGGCCGGGGAAAGCATCTGGGACGCCGCCCACGCCGCCGGGCGCGGGCCGCTGCTGCTGGTCAACATGCCGCTGCGGATCACCCCCGCCACCCGGCTCTACCCCCTCGGCTTTGAGGGGGTCACACCGCTGCCGGCCCGCGTCACCGCCAGCGAGATCGTCACGGTCAACTCGGGCCGGTCCGGCGCGGCCGAGGCGGTCGCGCTGGGCGTCGCCGCAGCAGCAGAGAAACCATCCGCCTACACCTACCAGTTGTTTGGACGCCAGGTCGGTTGGGAGGAGATAGCGTCCGCCATCCGGCACTCGGAAACAATCTATCTGACGCAATACGGGCCGGAGCGCATTTACCTGGCCGAGGCCGGTTCCGCGAGCGCGGCCTCACCCGGTGAGCCGCTGGCCCATTTTGGCGGACGGGTGGCGCTGCTAAAGGCGGAATGCACCTGCCAGGGCGGTCAGGTGCAGCTAAGGGCGGATTGGCAGGTCACTGAGCCGGTGGGGAGCGACGTGACCGTCTTTGCCCACCTGCTCGACCCGGCAGGGGCGGTGGCGGCGCAGGCGGACGGGTATCCGCTGCTGGGGACGCACCCTTTCTGGTTCTGGGAAGCGGGGGAGGCTATGCAAGACGCGCGTTACTTTGCGCCCGTCCCGGCGGGCGAGTACACGGTCCGGCTGGGGATTTGGGAACCGGCGAGCGGCGCACAATGGGCAGCCGAGGAATGGGCGGAGGGGGTGGTGCTGTTGCCCGTCCGCTGCCCGTGAGGCGAGAAACCCGCCCTACTCTCCTGCGGGAGAGTGAATGTAGAAACAAAACATCACGCCCCCGTAGGTGCGCCGGTCGAACAGGGCCAGGTGCTCTAGCTCTAGCTCCTCGTACTCGCGGGGGTTGATCTGCACGATCACCCAACAGTCCTCGCCCAGCCAGCCGGGGCGCGAGTCCAGCGCCCGCAAGGTCTGCACCCACAGCCCCTTGTACTGCGGCGGGGCCACGTAGACGTACTCGAACGGCTGCGGGGCAGAGAGAAGGAACTGGAACACGTCGGCCCCCACCACCCGCGCCCGCGCGTCCAGCCCGGTGTGGGCCAGATTGTCCTGGATGACGCGCAGCGCGGGCCGCGCCTGCTCCACGAAAACCGCCTCCGCCGCCCCCCGGCTCAACGCCTCGATCCCCACCTGCCCGGTTCCGGCAAAGAGGTCCAGAAAGCGAAAACCAACCACGTCGCTGCCGATGATGCTGAACAGCGCCGACTTGGCCCGGTCGGTGACGGGGCGGGTTCCCTCGCCCGGCACCGCCTTCAAGCGCCGCCCTTTGGCCTGGCCCGCGACGACGCGCATATCTACCCCCCGCCCGCCTTTAGAGCTGCGATCACCGCCTGCCCCAGCGCCAGCCCGCCGTCGTTGGGCGGCACCAGGTGGTGGGTGTAGACGGTAAACCCGGCCTCCCGCAAGAGAGGCAAGGTTTTCGCCAGCAGCGTGACGTTCTGAAAGACACCGCCGGAGAGCGCCACGTCGTTCAGCCCCTCCGCCTCCCGCAGCCGCAGGCAGACCTGGCGGATCATCTCCGCCAGCCCGTTGTGGAAGCGGGCCGAAATCAGCCCGGCCGGCGCACCCGCCCGCAGGTCGGCGACGACGGCACGCAGACAGGGGAAAAAATCAATCTCCTCCCCGTCCGCGCCAAATGGATACGCCTCCTCCACCCCATCCTGGGCCAGCGCCTCGAACTCGATGGCCGCCTGGGCCTCGTAATTGACCCGCTGCCGCACGCCCGCCAGGGCCGAGACGCAGTCAAAGAGACGGCCCGCGCTGGAAGTGGGGATCACGTTCAACTCCCGCTCCAACTGGCGGGCCAACACGGCCCGCTCTGGGGAGGGAGCGGCCGCCACGGGGAGCAGGTCGTCCTCCCAGGGAATCCCCGCCGCCCACAGATAGGCCAGCGCGATGCGATAGGGGCGGCGGATGGCGGCGTCACCGCCGGGCAGGGGAGCGTACCGGAGATGGGCCACACGGCGGAAGGAACGGTAATCGGCCACCAGGAACTCGGCCCCCCAGATCGCCCCGTCGGTGCCGTAGCCGGTGCCATCAAAAGCCACGCCGATGACGGGCCGCTCACCGTCGAGGCCGTTCTCCGCCATACAAGCGGCAATGTGAGCGTGGTGGTGCTGAACCGGGATACGGGATTGAGGATCGGAGATTTGGGATTGGGCATAGCGGGTGCTGAGGTAAGCCGGGTGCATGTCGTGAGCGACGATCTCGGGCTGGATGCGGAAGGTGCGCTCCAGCTGCTCGACCATACGCTCAAAGGAGCGCAGCGTCTCGTAATTTTCCATGTCGCCGATGTGTTGGCTGAGGAAAGCGTACCGCTCGCGGGTGAGGCAAAAAGTGTTCTTTAGCTCCCCGCCCACCGCCAGCACCTGCGGCACGGGGAAGGGGAGGTGCACCGGATAGGGAGCGTACCCGCGCGAGCGGCGCACCGGCAACTCGGCCCCGGCGAACAGCCGCGTGACGCTGTCGTCGCAACGGGCGTGGATCTCGCGGTCGTTGAGCAGGAACCCGTCCGCCAGATCGGCCAGCCGCGCCAGCGCCTCCTCGTTGGCCGTGGCGATAGGTTCCTCCGAGAGATTGCCGGAGGTCATCACCAGGGCAAGGGGGAAATCGTCCGCCTGCTCCAGGAGTAAATAATGCAGCGGGGTATAGGGCAACATCACCCCCAGGTATCCGTTGCCGGGGGCCACCAGCGGGGAGATGGGGGTATCGGGCCGCTGGCGCAGCAGGAGGATGGGCCGCTCGCGGGAGGTGAGCAGGGCACGCTCCTCCGCCCCCACCTCGCAGAACCGTTCGACCGTCGGCACGTCAAAGGCCATCAGCGCGAACGGTTTATCCACCCGCCCCTTGCGCTCGCGCAGCAAGGTCAGCGCCGCGTCGTTCGTCGCGTCACAAGCCAGGTGGAAACCGCCCAGCCCTTTGACGGCGACCACCCCACCCTGCACCAGCATCCGGCGCGTCGCCTGGATCGCCTCCTCCTCGAATGAGAGCGGCGGCTGGGAAGCCGAGGTCTGGAACCAGACGCGCGGGCCGCAAACCGGGCAGGCATTCGGCTGGGCGTGGAAACGGCGGTTAGTGGGGTCCTCGTACTCGGCCCGGCAATCGGGGCACATCTCGAAAGGGGCCATCGTCGTCTTGGGCCGGTCGTAGGGAATATCGCGGATGATGGTGAAACGGGGGCCGCAGTTGGTGCAGTTGATGAAAGGGTAGCGGTAACGCCGGTCGTGGGGGTCGAAAAGCTCGCGCAGGCAATCGTCGCAGACGCAAATATCGGGAGAGATGGGTTGGAACTCGCCCGGTTTGGCCGCAGAGTGGCGGATGGTAAAGGGAGTCTCTGGGGAAATCTCGACCTCGTCCGGGGAGATGGGGGTGGCGGTGACTTGCTCGATCCGGGCCAGGGGCGGGGCCTGGCTCTGCAAGCGGGCGACGAACTCGTCCAGCACGGCGGCCGGCCCGACCGCTTCGATCTCGACCCCGGAGGAGCTGTTCAGCACCCAGCCGACCAGCCCCAACCCGGTCGCCAGGTTGTAGACGAAAGGACGGAATCCCACCCCCTGCACGACGCCGGTGATGTGGATGTAGCGGGCAAAAGATGGCTGCGAGTTTTTCACGGTGGCGCTATTTTAACACGATTGGCGCAGGCTGCCAACCGATGACCCACCCGGAATGCGCGGATCGCGGGCATCCTGCCCGCATTCCAACCGGCACACACGGATCGCGGGCATCCTGCCCGCATCGGTGCGGCCAGGATGACGTCCTCGCCCACATGCGGCCAGGATGGCCGCGTTCCGGCTGGCGTCCTCGCCCACATGCGGCCAGGATGGCCGCGTTCCGGCTGGCATCCTCGCACGCATGCGGCCAGGATGGCCGCGTTCCAACCGGCACACACGGATCGCGGGCATCCTGCCCGCATCGGTGCGGCCAGGA
>CAYNVC010000217.1:0-5272 GCA_964400615.1 uncultured Anaerolineales bacterium
TTGAATATCCATCCCCGCGTCCGACATTTCCTTCATCTGCGCCCACGTCATATAACCATCCCACTCAAAGTGGGCCGGAGTGGCAAGCACGAAAAAAGTGCCCGTGAAACCATATTCCAGCAACAGGGGAAACACCACCTGGTAGGCGTCCTCGTAACCATCGTCGAAAGTCAACGCGACCGGCTTGTCCGGCAGCGGGTAGCCCTGCTCCAGATACAGGTACAAGTCGGTCAACGTGATGGTGTGATACCCCTCGGCGGCCAGGTATTGTAACTGAGCCGCGAACTTGTCCGGCGCAAGTGTCAGGTCGCGGCGATAGATATCCGGATCGGGGGGCAACTCGGAGACATAGTGGTACATAAAAATCGGCACCCGGGCCTGATCCGGCAAGGCAACCGGCGTGGGTGCAGGAGTCGAAATGACCACCCCGTGGGGCGAAGAATGTAATTCTCCAACCGGCTCACCGGTCTGAGGGACATCCCAGCTACCGAGCACCGGTTTGCCAAGCGACAAGCCGAGGATAACCGTAAACAAAAGAACGTAAAATGTCAGGCGAATGACTCTAAACCTGGTGACAGGTGATTTATGTTTTCTGTGCATACAAGCCCCCAACCAGACCACGGGCAGGCGGAAGGATACCCTAGAGCACGCAATCTGTCAAGTAACCGGCAGCCCACATCCCGCTTGACGAATGATACATTTCAGCCTACAATGCTTCCCACCCAAACGACAAGCGGAAGCGAGAATGAAAATATTCAAATTAAACTCCCAAGACCAAACCGGCCTGGCTGCTTTTCTGCGCGATCTGGTCCAAATTCCCAGCCCATCCACGCAGGAAAGCACAGTGGCCCAGCGCATCGCTGCGGAGATGAACCGGCTGGGGCTGCGCGACGTGCGCACCGACCGCATGGGCAACGTCGTCGGCTGGATTGGGCCAGAGCGCGGCCCGGTGCTCATGTTCAACGCCCACATGGACACGGTGCGGGTCAGCGACCCACATGCCTGGACTCACGACCCATTTGGGGCGGAGGTGAGCAACGGCCTGCTGTACGGCATCGGCGCTTGCGACATGAAGAGCGGCCTGGCGGCAATGCTCTATGGAGCCAAACTCTTGCGCGATTCTGGAACCACCCTGAACGGGAGCATCGTCGTGGCGTGCGTGGCACAGGAAGAGCCTTGCGAGGGACTTGGGTCGCGGGTGCTGATCGAAGAAGAGGGAATCCGGCCAGATTGGGTTGTGCTGGGCGAGCCGACCAATATGGACATCTGCCGGGGCCAGCGCGGACGGCTGGAGATGCAACTCACCGTCCACGGACGTTCGGCCCACGCCGCCAGTCCCGACCTGGGGGATAACGCCATCTACACCGCCGCCCGGCTGGTGTTTGGGCTCGAGTTACTGGCCGGTCAGTTGGGGAACGATGACTTTCTCGGCCCCGGCACGCTGGCAGTGACGCACATCACGTCCAGCAGTAGCAGCCGCAACGCCATACCCGACCGGTGTGAGTTGGTCATAGACCGCCGCCTCACGCTAGGAGAAAACGAGACCAAAGCCATTTCCGAGGTACAGCGGGTCATCGCCCGCGAGGGGGTGCAGGCAGAAGTGGAGGTAACAGAATATCAGGCCAGCAGCTACACCGGTTACGCCTGCCATGCCCGCGAGTTCTATCCGGCGTGGGTGATGCCAGACGACCACCCCTTGATAGGCAGCACGGTACAGGCGGTGCGGGCACAGTTGAAGCGCCGGCCCAGGATAGGGCGTTGGGATTTTTCGACCGAGGGGGTCTACACGGCGGGTGTAGCCGGTATACCCACCGTCGGCTTTGGCCCAGGCGATCCCCGCCACGCCCACACCGCCGACGAGCACGTGCGGCTGACCGACGTCTACGCTGCCGCCGGGGTGTACGCGCGGCTGGCGGCGGAATTGTTAAAGGCAGAGTGATACGACAAAAAGGAGACAAGTGATGGAGACAAATTTCCCGCTCGAAACGACGCAAGACGAGCGCATTATGGCAGCGCTGACTCACGCCAGTATCATCCTCCCAGTTTGGGGCCTCGTGGGCACAATCGTCATCTGGGCCACACAACGGGAGAAATCGAAATTCGTTAGCTTTCAGGCGCTCCAGGCAATGACATACCAGCTTACTCTGATAGTGTTTGGCATGTTTGGTTTCGCCTGCTATGCCTGCTCATTCATGGGGACTTTTGCCCTGTCGTCCATAGGAATGGTTGCCGCTACAATGGGAGGGGACGCAAGTGGGTTCGCCAGCATACTGACGACTATCCTGACCACTTTTTTCCCTTTATGCATCACGGGAATGATCGTTCTAATCGGGATGGTCTTTATCGTCTACAGCCTCTACGGCGCGGCGCGGGTGTTGCAGGGACAAGATTTCCGCTACGCCGTCGTTGGGCGGTGGTTGGAAAAGTACACCGGGCAAGGATAGCTGATGTCTGGCAAATACCCGCTCACCTGGCCCAGTCACACCCGTAGACCGCCAACTCGCTCTGATATTCCTCACTGACAAAAACTTGCTGCGGGAAACAATGCTCTGATACCAGGCCATACGCCGATGCCTCGCCGGGACGCATCACCAGGTAATCGGGGTGGTAATGTTGCACTGCCCAAAGAGTAGTATCCTGGTAAGTGGTCTCTTCCCCCATCTGCCGTGCTACGTCAGGCTGGATCAGTCCGGCAAAGCCAATCATTCTACGGTGAGCATAATACCCAATGATACCCACCTCCAGGGTGCCCACACTGGCCTCTGGGGGTGTGTTTTCGTCCAGCCACGTCCCCACCTGGCGATAGATGTCCACCCGCTTATCGGGGTGATGATAGATGTAGTACAACCCTTTTCCCTGACGCCAGAAAAAAGCAGCGAGCAAGATGACCAACGCTCCCGCACCGACGTAGCGCCGTTTTCCTGTCAGCACAGGTAAAAACCCCTGCCAGATGGCGGCCACACCCAACCCAACTGCTGCCAGGAAAACGGGAACCAGCGGGGCATAGTACCAAAAGTAACGGCTGACACCCAGGATGACGTAAGAAAGAAAGTACAGGACACCCCAGGAGAGCAGAGGCAACCAGCGCCGTGCTCTAAGAAGAGCATACCCCGCGCCCACGAGCGCCAATCCACCTTGCAACCAATAGATGGGATGTTTGCCGTATCCCTTCAACAAGCGCAGAAAGCCATAGGCAAAGCTATCACTGATCGCCATTTGTCCTTGATGCTGTTTGGCTGCCAACGTGACCGGGAAGGGAGAGCCGAAATAGCCCCACGAAAAGATGTACCAGGGTGTGATCAAGAGTACATATAGTAACAGTGGCCGCCAGGGAATCCGGCGCTGCCTGATGAAATAGTCCAGACCGAGTATCGCCGCCACCAGCACCCCATCGGTGCGGGTGAGGGTCGCCAGTGCAGCCAGGGCCATAGCCCAGTGATATTGATCTCGAGCGTAAAACGCAAACGCTCCCAGGCTCAGCATCACGTAGAAACAGGTTTCTGCGCCAAAGGTGCTGACCATCAAAGGGAAAAATGGAAACAGCAACGCCGCCACGAGGCCGGCCAACGGCTCTTTCCACGCCTGCCCGATGAGGTAGAGAAAGAGTCCACCCAGCGCCAGGCTGAAGGCACTGATCAAGTTGCTCGAGCAGGGCAGGTTCGGCCAGAGGTAACTCGACCCGGCCAACAGAAGGGCATAGAGAGGGGTGGTAGTGCTGAGCACCCGCTCGCCCGGGTTGTAGACGAAACCCAGGCCGGAGCGGAGGTTATCGGCGTAGCGGAAGGTGATAAAGGGGTCGTCGTAGGCCCAGTGGGAGAAAAACGCAAACAGGATGACCGTGGTCAACCCCGCGTAGAGGAGCTTGGGCCATCTGATCATACTGCTCAACGCTCGAACCAAGTCCATTTGCCGCTCTCGAAAAGCCACATACGCTTATCCCAAAGGCAAGAAGGCCAATTTTTTTGCTCTTGCCTGATTCGTTCAACTGAACCATATATGTATACGTCGGTAACATCTCTCAATAGTTGATCGTCGCAACCAACAGAGCGAAAATCACGTGGCAAAATGCCGTTAGGAGCGGAGTGAACCAGTGCAAAAGTGCTCTCGCTCCTTTGAGGTACAAGACCCCATACGTTAGCATCAGGACCAAGATAATAAAAAGCTACCGGCGACGTATATGCACGATCCAAGAGCACCATTCCATGCCTGTCTGCCGCCGCCGGGAAGGAACGAAAGGCCACGTTGGCATCCGTCTTGCGCCAACCGGTGTGATAAGGCAGCCAGGAAACCAACGCCACACCAAGCACAACCAGGGCAACTCCGCGCCGCAGGAAAGGCTGCGCTACGTGGCTCAGGCCTATACCACTCCACATATAAAACAAGTAGGCTGCCCCAATAAAGGATTTCAAAGCCCACATCCGGTGCTTGAATACACTCGCGTAGCCAAACGCCACGACCACCGGCACAACCATCAACAAGAAGGCAAGTATGGCTTCCCAACGCCGTTCATTCTCTGAGCGCCAGGCTTGCAGAATTCCCCATATAGCAAATCCACCACTGGTGAAAAAGCCCACGAGTACCCATGCTCCGAGAGAAATTGCTCTGAACTGGGGCAACACCAGATGAGCGCCATCCAGGAAATGAGAGCGGGCAGCAGCCAATCCCACACTCGTTAGAGCAAACAACATGGCAGGATCTTGAGAACTGGGGATCCAGGCTCCCCCCGCCTCGCCCGATCTAAAATTCCAGAGCAAAAAGACGACCGGCAAAATACCCAGCACCGTCAAGGCAATGCCCAAACTCAACCACCGGCAGGGCAGAGGAAAAGTGCGTTGGCGCAAACGACGCCATCCCCAAAGGCCCAGAATAAAAATCAGGTGCACACCAACAGCCAGGAGACCGTAAAAATGCGTCCAGGCCAACGCGGTGTTCACCAATCCCCAACCAATCAACAGGCGGGGGCGTCCCCGCAAGGCTCGAATCAACAACAGGTAAGATAACATCCACAGGAATCCTAACAAGGTATACATCCGCGTTTCCTGTGCATAGTAGAGGTCAAAAGAGGACAATGCTGTAAACCAACCAGCATAGGCGGCAGCCCGAGCGCCCCAACGCCGGTTCACAAACAGCAGCACCAACGCCAGGGAGGCCGCCGAGCACAAGACACTCAAACCCCGCAATCCCGCCTCTGAGGAAGGGATCACGGTGAGCCACCCCTTTAACAAAATATAGTAGAAAAAGGGATGGGGATCATGCAGCGATAATCGCAGCA
>CAYNVC010000218.1:0-1743 GCA_964400615.1 uncultured Anaerolineales bacterium
CCGCCGGTCGTGCGGGACGTGCGGGCCGATCCCTGGTACGTGCCCCCCGGCGGGGTGGTGACTATCACCGCCAGGGTCAGTGACGAGGACGGCGTGGCCTCGGTCGAGGCCGAGATCGAAAGCCCCGACGAGCATGTGCTCGCCGCGCTCACGCTCCACGACGACGGAGCGCACGGCGACGGGATCGCCGGCGACGGCCTCTACGGCATCACCTGGACCGTGCCCCTGACCAAGCAGGATTACCTGGTTGATCTCACCGCCAGCGACGCCCTGTCCCACGCCCACACCCACGATAACGTCACCGATTTTACCACGCAGGACGCGCCTTACGTCCAATTCCGCTCCTACACCATCAACTCGGAGAGCATCAAAGCAGACGGACAGGCCAACCCCGGCGAGTCTATCCAGGGGGCGCTCACGTTGGAGAACCTGGGGGTGGCAGACTCTCCCGCCGTGACGGCGACGGTCTCTAGCGCCGACGGGTATCTCTGGTGGTACAACGCCCAACCCATCACCTTTGGCGCTATCATCAGCGGCGGCAGCGCGACCAGCGGCATTCACGACTTTTTCTTCGACGTCAGCAACGCCTGCCCGCACAGCCACACGATACACTTTGATCTGGACATCGAGGACTCGCTGGGGTACGAGTGGAGCGATAGTTTTGCCGTGACGGTCGTGGACAGCATCGGGCCTGAAATCTATTCGGGCGATGCCAAACCCAGGTACACGGTGGCCGGGGAGCCGGTGACGATCACCGCCAACGTCTGGGATAGCAGCAACATTAGCTCCGTGCAGGCAATCGTCGCCAGCCCGGATACCCCCGCCGTCACCCTGACGCTCTACGACGACGGTGCGCACGGCGACTATACGGCCGGGGACAGAATCTATGGCAACAGGTGGACGACTTTTTTGACGCAGACGACCTACAGCGTGAGCTTTACGGCCGAGGATGAAATAGCCAACACGAGCGCCAGGCCGGATCAGGCCAGGTTCACCACCCAACCGTTCAGCCAGACGACGAGCCTGCTTTTGTTTATGGATGGGGGCGGATGGAGCGCGAACGACGCGATTCTGCCCTATTACACCGGGGCGTTGCACGGCATCGGCGCTCGCTACGACCTGTGGAACAGCTACTGGTACGGGCCGCTCACCATCTCCACCCTGCAAGCCTACACCAACGGCACGATCATCTGGGCAACGCCGCTCTGGGGATACGTGTATAACGATACGCACCAAAAGAATATGAGCGACTATCTGGACTCGGGCGGCAATCTGTTCATAACCGGGCAGAACGTGGGGCAATACGCCGGCAAAACCAATTTCTACAAAAATTACCTGCACGCCAATTATCTCCAGGGGAACAGCGGCTCGCTGACGTTGGGCGGCATCCCCGGCGACCCCATCGGCGCCGGGTTGCAGATCACTATTTCGGGCAGCGGCGGGGCGGACAACCAGACCTCGCCGGACGCAATCGCGCCGCGCACCTCCGCGACGACCGTCTTTACCTACACCGGCGGTTCTGGTGCGGGCGGCATCCGGGTGGATACGGGCAATTACAAGGTGGTCTACTTTTCCTTTGGCTTCGAGGCCATCAACAGCGCCCCGGATCGTGAGGTGGTGATGAAACGGGTGCTTTCCTGGATGGGGGTGGAGATGTTGGAGCCGCGCGTCTACCTGCCGCTCGTCCTGCGGGGCGACTCGTAGTGGGCGATTCATCGCCGGAGAACGCGCCGAGGCGCGCAC
>CAYNVC010000218.1:1843-5270 GCA_964400615.1 uncultured Anaerolineales bacterium
GGACGATACGAACGCATCTACAAACAATTGCAGGGCTTGATCGCGGGGAAATCACCCGGCCTGCTGGCGGCAATGGCGACTATCTGCGCCGTGCTGCACCACAAGATGGGCCACCACTTTTGGACCGGGTTCTACTTTGTGGCGGGAGACGACGAGCTGCACGTGGGGCCGTACCAGGGGGCCGTGGCCTGCCAGGTGCTCAAAGGGCGCGGCGTGTGCCTGCACTGCGTCCAGACCAAAAAGCCCGTCGTCGTGGAGGACGTGAAGCGGTTCCCCGGCCACATCGCTTGCGATTCCCGTTCCAAAAGCGAGATCGTGCTGCCTGTGATCAAAGGGGAGCAAGTGGTGGCCGTGCTGGACGTGGATTCGGACAGGCTGGCCCAGTTCGACGCGGACGACATCGAGCCGTTGAGCAAGATATTGGGTCTGTTGCAGCCGTATCTCTAGACCTGACAGGGTTCAGAAAACCTGTCAGGTCTGAACCAGCGCCAGCATCAGGAAAAAGGTCAACGCCAGGTCGGGGTAAAAGAGGGCGTTATCCACCAGTCCGTGAGCCAGCAGCGCGGCCATGCTGCCCGTCAAACCCAACACGAGCAGGTCGCGCCGGGGACGCTGACGCACCCGACGCCAAAAGGCAAGCTGGATCATCGCTCCGGCTAACAATCCCAACAGCCCCAGCCGCGTCCAGTGGTCCAGGTAGATGTTGTGCGGGTGGCCCAGGTCGAACTCTTGCCAGGCGGAGGGAAGCACGTAGCGGGTGCGGTAGGCGGCCAAAAAGTTGCCCGGCCCAACACCAAACCAGGGATGTTCGCGGATCAGCGCCAGGGTACTGCGCCACAGCTTGAGGCGGAAAAAGGTGCTCCCCTCGTGCAAATCCAGGAGTGACCCAAAGCGCGGCAGCCGCAAAAGCGGGATCAGGGCCAGCATGCCGACCAGGACGAGCACCAGCGCCACCCGGCGGTAACGGCCCCCCGCCCGCCAGCCCATCGCCAGCAGCGCCGCCGGGACGCCCAGCAACAACGCCCCGCGCGAAAAGCTCAATCCCAATGCCAGCGCCACCACGGGCAGCGCCAGGGTGTAGAACAGGCGGCGGGGAGAACACGGATTGGCAGGATTGGCGGATTCTGGCGGATGGGCGGGACCCGCCGATTTCGAGGCCGCGACTGCCAGCAGCAACGGCCAGACGCGCCCCAGGTACAGCCCGACGTTGTTGGGCGAAAAGTAGACCGCCCGCAGGCGCAGCAGCCCCCCCTCGGCGGCGACGACGTTGACCCCCAGCGCGTACTGCGCCAGCCCCACGAGCGCAACTCCAACCGCCCCGGCGACCAACCCATCCACGATCCGCCACCTGGCCCGCTCGTCCAGGCCGGCAGCCCGCAGCAGCGCATAGTAGAGCGCGGGGAACAGGAAAACGGTGCGCAGTTCAAAGAGGGCGGCCATTTTGTCGGCGGCGGCAACGCCGGATACCAGCGCCGCCAGGGTCAGCAGAGCGACCGCGAGATCGAGTTTGCGAGTGAGCAGGCAGGCAAGTGAAAAAGTTTCCAAGTTTGCAAGTATACGGGGAAGCAGGTGAACGAGTGCACACAAAAGCAGCACCATCTCCGGTACGCTCAGTGCGTGGTAAAACAGGTCGCCGGGGTGCATGTAGAACGGCGCGGTAAAGGCGACCAGCGCCAGCGCCAGGTCGGGGCAGCGCAAGGCCCGCCCCCACGCCCCCCACTCCACCCGCCGCCCGTCCCGCACCAGGAGCAGGAGCAGAAACAGCCCGACCAGGGCCAGCCCGGCCATCTGCCAGCCGTAGCCATCGCGGAGCGGCGCTCCCCCCACACGCCAGTCCACCAGTGACCATTGCCCTTGCCCTCCGGATGCCACCAGCCGGACGAGGTGCGGGCCGGCGGAGAGGCCGGTCGCCAGGGGCACGGTGGCGAGAGTGCTTTGCGCGTCGTAGAGCACGACGTAAGCGCGGCCCGCCTCGTCGCGCGGGAGAGCGTTGGCCGGATCACCGTCCACGGTGACGTAGAGGAAAGCGGGGTACGGCCCCCGGCGCACGGTCAGCGCGACGGCGGAGCCGCTGAAGCGAAATTCGGCCCGGTCGCCCTCGGAACCGGAATCGGCGGCCAACGGCCCCACGCGCCAATCACCCTCGTAGCTGGCCCAGCGGTTTTGGGCCGGGTAGCCGCCCACGGGGGCAGAGTCCGGCAGGGAGGCAACCCAGTCCGCCAGCGCGTCGTAGAGCGGACGGGGGGAGCCATCCGGCCGCAGCAGGGCAAAGCCCCAGTGAGGATCGTCGAGCGGGACGGCGGGCTGCCAGCAATCCAGCATCATCGCGCCCACCCAGGGCCACTCGGCCCGCGCCCGCTGCAAGGCCGCGACGGTGCGGGTCGCCTGGGTCTGCTCGTCGGTCTGGCCCCAGAGGGAGGGGGAGCCTTCCCATCCCGGTGGCAGCGCGTTCCAGCCCCAGTGAGTTGCCCAGAGCGGTTTGGCCGCGTCGCCGTGTTCGACCATCACCTCCCGCAGCAGGAGGAGGCGGGAAAAGTTGAGCACGTCCTCATCCGCCCGCCGGTCGCCGGGGCCGGTATCGAAACCGTAGGGCTTGGCGGCCACAACGTCAAAATAGGGAGCGGCCCCGGCCCGGTAGAGCTGCTCCAGGTAGCGCGGGTCGCTCAGGTTCTGCGGCCCGGCCTCGGCCGTGGGGGCCAACCCGGCCAGGAGGATGTGGGCGGTGGGGTCGGCGGCGCGGATGGCGCGGGCGGAACGGGCCAGCAGGTCGGCATAGGCGGGCGGGTTGACCGCTCCCCCACCCCAGTGAGCAGCCAGGTTCGGCTCGTCCCAGATTTGGTAATAGTCCACCTGAGCGGCGTAGCGGGCGGCAAAGCGGGCGGCAAAGGCGGCAAAGAGATCGGGGTCGGGCGGGTCGTGAGGGTCATCGTCGAGCACGGCCAGCAGGCGCAGCTCGGGGTGACGGGCCAGGGCGGCCAGGATGCGGTCGGCGTCTGTCCAGCCATCTCGCTCGACGTGGCTCCAATAAAAGGACTGGCGCACCCAGGCGAAACCGGCCCCGGCAATGCGGGACAGGGTGGATTCCAACTGTTCGTCGTCGTACTGTTCCAGGGCGACGTTGACGCCAGGAGTGGGCAGGTCGGCGTCGCTCACGGGGGCGGGGAAGCGGGCCGGCAGGCCACGGGCGCGGGTCTGGTGAGCTGCAAAGAGGGAGTGGGCGGCCCAGCCGACGGCGAGCAGCAGGGTCAGCCAGAACAGAAAACGGGGTTTTGCTGCCATCACACGAATCACGCCAGGGCTGCGCGGATGCGATCCGCCAGGTCCAATTTCGTTTCAGGATGTGTTGCAGATAAAGACATGGCCCCTCCCGTAGCGCAAGTTGGCAACTTGCGCGCTACAAGTCAACGCCTTGTGCTACGTATGGGGA
>CAYNVC010000219.1:0-5260 GCA_964400615.1 uncultured Anaerolineales bacterium
TGACCGAGGGATGCTGCCCGTACCGGCTCAGCACCAGGTCGATCAAGGTCGGCACGTCGGCCAGCCCCGGCTCCACCTGCAAAAAGACCTGGATGTCGTGCTCGTCGAAATAGCGCAGGTATTCCTCGTGCCTGTCCTCGGCGGCGAAGGTGACGTGCGGGTATTCGTGTCCGTCGCCGGGGAATTCGAGTTGCGCCGCGCCCGTCTCCTCGCTCACCGTGCCGACGATCCAGATGGCCGCTTTTTGCGCACCGGGCAAGTATCCCGCCAGCGTCGCCAGTCCCTTGCCCCACCCTTCCGGCGCGGGGAACGGCTCGATGCCATACTCGGACGAGCGCGCTCCAGCAAAGAGCACCCCCGCCGCAGGCCAAACGGTCGGCGTCGTCTTGGGCCGCGACGAAGCGCACCCCGCCAGCAAGAGCAGCAACAATCCTACCACCAACACAACAAATCTGGACATCATACCTCCTACTCACCCCTCATCCCAGCCAGAGATGTTCAGCTCTAGCGCATCCCGGCTGGACGCAGACAAACGCAGACGACGCAGATCAGGTGCAAGAGGAAGAACAGCGTTTTCAGCGTTCGTCTGCGTCCTACTCTTGTGTGTACAGACCTCTCATCCCAGCACCCTCATCGCCCATTTACCCAACAAAAACGTGAACAGGAACAAGACCACCGCAATCGCCGCCGCGTACCCCATCTCGAAGCGGATAAAGGCGTAATCGTAGAGGTGCGCCACGATGGTGTGGCCGGCGTAGAGCGGGCTGGGCAGCCCGGCCACCTGCACCGCCACCTGAAAGACGGCGAACGAGTTGACGATGGACATGACCGCGCCAAAGAGCAACTGCGGCTTCATCACCGGCAGCGTGATGTAAAAGACCTCCTGCCAACTGTTACGGACGCCGTCCACCATCCCCGCCTCGTACAACTCACCCGGTACGTCCTGCAATCCGGCCAAAAAGACCAGAAAACTGGTTCCCATACTCATCCACAGCGAGATGACGATGATCACCGGCAGGATGGTCGTCTGCTCTTGCAGCCACAGCACCGGCTCGGTGATCATCCCCAGGCGAATGAACAAATAGTTCAGCAACCCGTACCGGTCGTTGGCAAAGAAATAGAGCCAGATGGTGGACATGGCGATGGCGCTGGTGATGGACGGGGCATAAAAGGCGAGCGTGAACCAGCGCCGCATCCGCACCCGGTTGATGAACCATGCCAGCGCGAACGAGATGACGTAGCTAAAAGGGCCGGTGACGATGGCAAAGAGCAGCGTGTTCCTGACCGCGATGAGGAATATGTCATCCTCCACAAAGAGCAGCCGGTAGTTGGAAAGGCCGATCCAGCGCGGCGCTTCCAACACGTTGAAATAGGTAAAGCTGAGATAGACCGCCACCAGCACCGGCGCGACGACAAAGACGGCAAAGAGCAGCCCAAAAGGGAGCATAAAGAGATACTGAGTGCGATATTGTCGCCACGCCTCACGCCAGGTCACCGGTAGCCTCCCACGTTGAACTCTTCCTGCTTTTTGCGCAGCTCGCGGTCAATATCCCGCACCGCCTCCTCCAGCGACTCGCGCGGGTTCTCCCCCTGCAAGACGACCCGGTTCCAGGCGTTATCCACGTGGCGGGTGGTAAAATAGCCGCCCAGGACGACGGGCCGCTCACGGAACCAATGCCACTGTTCGGCTATCGCCTCAATATCGTGCTGCGGCCAGGCCATGCGGTGCAGCGCCTCGACGTTGGCCGTGTTCCAACGGGCCTCCACCCCCAACAGCGCCTCCAACTCGCTCCCGTACCGCACCTGCGTCTCCACGTCCGTCCACCACTTGACAAACTCCCACGCCTCCTGCGGGTGCTCCGACTGGCGGAAGATGACCACCGCGTCGCCGGAGCCGCCGGTAGAGCGGTCAATCGTGCCATCCGGCAGACGGGTTCCGGGCATGGGGGCCATCGCCCAGCGCCCGATCAGCTCGCGGGCGGCGGTGGAGAGCAGGACATAGGTCCAATAATCGGCCACGCCGATGGGAATCTCGCCCGTCTTGAAGCGGTTGAAGAAATCGGCGTACTTGGGGATGCGATAGTTGGTGTACAGCCCGGTCCACTCTTTGAACGCCGCCAGCGCCTCCGGGCTGTTGAGCGCCGAGTGCAGCCCGTCCGCCGTATAGTAATCGCCGCCGTGCTGGAAGAGGAAGGGGGTCAGCCCCTCCGGGCCGGGTGGATAGTAAAAGTTAAAGCCGTTCTGTTGCAGCACCCACATCATATCGTACAGCTCGTCCCAGGTCTGGGGTGGCTCTAATCCCAGCGAATCCAAAATGTCGGTGCGGTAAAAGAGCATGCTAAAGTTCTGCGTCTCCGGCAGGCCGTACACGTCCTCCCGGTACTGGTACGGGATGAGCGCACCGGGGCGGAAGCGGGACACCACCTGGTCGTAATCCGGAAACTGGCTCATGGGGTAGAGCGCGTTGCGGATGGCGAACTCGACCGGCAGGTTGGGATTGACCGCACAGGCCACGTCGGGGGCCTTGCCAGCCGTCGCCGCCAGGAGGAGGACGCTCATATCGCCCGCCCCCAGCGAGCCGGGCGGGACGACGTGCAGGTTGACCAGGATGCCGGTCTGCGGGGTAAAGGTCTCTTCGATCAGTTCCTTCATGATCTTGCCCCACTCTTCGCCCCGCGCCATCCACACGTCCAGCACAACCGCCTTTTCCGCGTCCTCCGGGCCGTAGACGTTGCCCACCACGGTGTACTCTTTGCGGAAGGAGGCCAGAAAGTTGTAGGTCGAGAGTTTCGCCTTCGTCCAGGCGGTCGCCTTGCCCGGCGGCATGGGGACGTCGGGGGCCGTGACGATGATGCTATCCACCTCCAACTCTCCCTTTTGCAGCTCCAGCGCCCAGTAGCCGAGCATGGACTGGGTCTCGCTCAACTGGAGCAAGCGGTTGGGAACCGTGTCCGGTTTTTCCGCCATGTTGCGCAACTGGGAGGCCACCTCCAGGAGCGTGTTGACGCTGCTGGGTCGCTGCCCCCCGGCGATCTCGGTCAGGTGGGCGGCCTGGGCCTCCAACGCTGCGGCCAACCCGGTCAGCCGGCCCACCAGGCCGGGCATCTCCCGCTCCATGTCCCACTCCATCAGCGGGTCCGGCTCCGTGCCGGTCAGCAGGATCACCTCCCGCGCCAGGTTGGACATTTCCTGCGTCACCTGCTCCACCACGCGCACCGTCTCCGCCGCCGGCCCGACCACGGCCTTCATCTCCAACGTGTGCTCCCCGGCGGTCAGGTAAAAGAGATACGGCTCACCCTCGGACGAGGAGAGGGTGTCCACGCGCCACTCCCAGCGATAGGGGAAAGCGATCTCGCGCATCTCGTCGAATGGGTACGCGCCGTCAATCGTCAAATCCCGGTAGACCGGCAGGTGTGACCAATTCCCCTGCCACACTTTGAGGCCGATCTGGTAGAGACCATCCTGCGGGACGCTAAAGCGCCAGGCGGCCCGCTCGCCGGCGTGCTGCCAGCGCCACCCGCCAAAGACGTTGAGCCGGAAGTTGCCCATCGCCGGGGGATTGGCCGCCGGGTTGGGGCTATAGTTGCGGGTCAGCGTGGGGGAGGATTTGAGCACCGCGTCCTCCGCCTCGATCACCACCTGCACCCCGCTGACGGGCCGGTAGCCGGCCGCGCTGTAGTGGCAACGCAGGTCGGCGTAGGCGGGCACGGTGGGCGGAGTGAGCAGGCTGAGGCGGGCGACCGCCATCGGCTCGCGGATCATCCCCAGCCGCACCGTGTGGCGACCGGCGGTCAGGTAAAAGAGGTACGGCTCGCGGTACATGCCCTGCGCGTCCTCGATGAGCTGAAAGCGCCAGCGGGGGTGCTCTTGCTGCGAAGGGCGCATGTCGTTCCCCTGGTTATCGCGGATAGGGGGGTGTGCATCCTCCCAGGTGCGTTCCCAAACCAAGCGCCGGGCTTCCATAAAGGGATAGGCCCCGTCAATCTCCAGGTCCCGCTGGATGGAGGCCCGTTTGCCGGGCAGGGGGTAATACTCGATTCCCAAATTGTACAACCCGGCGGCAGGCACGTCCAGCGTCCACTCGACCCAGCCCCCCTCCGGCCCGTCCTCCCAGAGCAGAACGTCGCCGCTCTGCCCCTCCCACCCGGCGACGGTGCTCAGGTTGACCTCGGATTGGGCGGCGAACGACGCGGCGGGCAGGTCGATCTGCACGTTGGGGACAGTGGCATAACCCTGCGCTTGGTACTCGCGGAGCAGGTCGGCGTAACGCGGCTCTGGGGGGGAGGACTGCAAGCCTGCAAATGGCAGGTTGGCGCGAGCGGGGGAGATTGGGAGCAGCAGGCAGAGGACGAGCGCCAGCAGCAAAAAGCGCCGGCGGTGATAATTGTGGGTTGAGATGCTGTGTGTCCTACCCATATTTGATCTTTCCGTCCCGCTCAACGAACTCTTTGGCAAAGTCAGCCGAATATGATACAATAATCCCGCAATGTCGGAGAAGGAGTCTCAAATGACCGCTGTGCTGGTTGACACAAATTCCATCCCCAAAACCGCCCCGGTGTATCTGAATTTTCACCTGGTGACCACACTGCACTTTGGCGCTGATGACGCCCGCCGCCAGGTAAACCGCCAACTCGTTCCTGAACTGGGCACCGGCCTGGTTGCGCGTGAGCCTGAACTGGTGATCACGGGCGAGCGCGTCATCTGGCGAGTGCCACTTGTACTCTCGCTGCCCGGTTTGGGCGACCTCGGCCGGGTGGGCACTGTGGATGTGGACACCAGCACTTGTGATTTGCTGCTCTCACCAGACACACACCAAAGGATCGTCCAACATGCCCGCAGGCTCTACGCCGGTGCGACATTACAAGCAAAGTAAACCCGGTGCTTGCCTGCCGGCCTGCGTACAGATGGTTCTGGCAGTACATGGTGACACGCACACCGAGCAGCAACTGGCACGCATCCTGGGCAGTTATGAATTTGGCACCCCCGCAAGCCGTGTGACACGCCTGTCCCAACTGGGCTACCACGTACAGCTTGGGCCGTCCTCCCTCTCCGAGTTACAACACCACCTGGAACAAGGCTATTTCCCCATCGTCTTTGTACATGCAGACTTTCTCCCCTGGGCAGATTTTAGTGGATTCCACGCCCTGGTGTTGACCAAGATCACCACTACTGGAGTTGCTCTGCTTGACCCTGCTCTGGATGCAGGCCCTGTTCAACTATCAAGAAACGGTTTCCTGCTCGCATGGGAAGAGTTCGACTG
>CAYNVC010000220.1:0-5223 GCA_964400615.1 uncultured Anaerolineales bacterium
CAGGGAGGCAAGGGGACGAGGGGACAAGGGGACAAGGGGACGAGGGGACAAGGGGACGGGGAGGGGGAGGGAAGCCCAGCCACCGACGACGAGCACCGCGAACGCGCCGATGGCGGGAAAGAGAAGCCGCCCGTGAGGGGCTTGCACCTGGCGCATCCATTGGAGGAGGGCGGCGAAAATCAACAGCCACCAGGACAGCGCCAGGAGGAGGACGCGGCTACGTCCGGGTAGACGGCGCGTCGCCAGTGCGCGACCCCATCCGATCAGGCTGATGAGCAGCCCCGCGCCCAATCCCCAGTAGACCCAGACCGGCATCCATACGTGCCCCCAGCCAAACGCGCCCCAGAAAGAGCGATAGAGCCGGGGCAGTTCTTTCAGGATGGTGGCGGCAGAGGCCGGTACCGCCCGCCCCCAGGGAGTATCGGCGTGCACGTGGAGACCCAGGGGATCGCCGTAGAGGAGGGCGTTGCGCAGATACCACCAGCCACCGACGATGGAAACTGGGATGATGGAGAATAACGAATGGCGAATGGCGAATGGCGGATGGCGGGCAGCGAGTGCCAGGGAAACCAGGGCGAGGGGGACGAGGAGCAGCGTGCTGGTCTTGGTCAGGGCAGCCAATCCGACCAGCAAGCCAACGGCGAGGCTGCGTCGGGCCGTGATCCCCCGGTTGACGGCGCGGGCGATGGCCCACAGCGCAGCGGTCGAGAGGGCAGCGGCGGCGCTGTCGTTACTCGCCACGCCGCTGATGAACAGGAATTGAGGGATGAAGGCAACCACCGCCGCCACGCTCAAGGATAACGCCGGGCGGTGGGGAAAGGTTTCCCGGCCCAATCCCCAGGCCGCCAACACGGTCAACGTGCCGAATAGTAACGAGACCAGCCGGGCCAGGTGGATGGCGAGGACGGCCCCACGCCAGGGGAACCGCTCACGCGCGGTGTGGATGAGCATGTTCTTGTTGTCGTTCACCGTGCCGCCGGCCTGGTAGCCGAAACCGGGATTGTGCCACATCAACTCGTCCAGGTCGTCGTCGGGCGCGAGGCCACTGACCAGCGCGGCCACGGCGTAATAGAGCGGCGGCTGGGCCACTTCCTGATAAGCACCGCTGGCGTCGTCGGCCAGGGAGGGAAGAGCGTGCTCCTCGGCCAGGTAGCGCAGGTAGGCGTAATGCCACACCTCGTCGGGGGCCTCAAAGAGAGGCGTGACCAGACTGTAGGCGAGGCTCAGCACCACAAAGAGAAACAGCAGCCCGGCCAGCCGCGTCTTCATCTCACGATCAGCGGCAGGTACAGGTGGTATACTGTGCCGATGTGGAACGTCGTCTCCACCAACTCGGAGGCTGAGGTGCGGCAATCGCCCCCGTCCATGCGGCGCGAGAGGACGATAAACTGCAATTTTTGGTCTCCGGCGCTAAAAGGCCCCAATCTGGCTTTGTGGTGTGTGACCTGTGTCTGGTCAGCGGGGGTAAAGTATTGGAAAGTGGGGATTGCCCCATAGTTATTCAGCACCAGCGGGAGGTAGATCACAGATTCCGTATACGGTGAGGTCGAGGTGACGGTGGTGGTATCCATAATCGAGTACCACACCTGGCTCGAGGCCGGAGCGAGGGTGTCCCACTCTACCACCAGATAGTCGAGTGAGGTGGAGGTGATCACGTTGGTGATGAACCCATCGCTGTCCAGTTGGTCGGGGGCCGGCAGTCGCCCATCAGGAGGCTGCACCTGGAAGAGCCTCCCCGTGTCCCAAAACGTATCGTATGGAGGGAATCCTGGATCGGGAGAGACATAAGTGATGGCGGTAACGTGGTCGCTGTACGCCTCGGTGACGACAATGTGCTGGCCCCAGGTGTTGTGAAATGTTTGCTCCGGTGACCAGACGACGTCGGCGGGGAAAGGTTCCATGTGGATACTATACTTGCGCCCCAATGGGTCTATGCCGATGCGGGCGTGATAATCTGCATTATACGAGCTGTTTCTTCCATACATATCGAACTGATAGAATGTGCATGGTTGCACGGCGACCTGCTGAAAGATGCCGGCGGTGTAACCCTGCGGCCAGATCCAGAAATAGATTTGGGCGTGGTCGCCATCGTGCCGGTAAGGGCGCCAGGCCCGGACGTCGTCGTATTCTGGGATGACGTCGCCGATCCACCACCGCTCCCAACCACCTGCAACCCAGTGATTGGGTGGTTCCCAGTAAAAGGGGAGTTCTTCCATATTCCCGTTGACCAACAAGTTGGGTTCTTCTTGACTGTTACTTTCGACGAGCGGCGGTAAAGGAGCCGCGTTCGCTGGCGTGATGTTACTTCCCTGCCATTGGACAAACATTATACACAAAGCAGCCAGGATCATGTACCAGATGTAATTCTTCATTTAGATGTTCCTCCTCGTTTGAAATTGATTCTGGTGTGTCTTGATACCTTTAGCTCCCTGGAATTTCACGTGGCGCTCGGCTTGCCCAAGCTGCTTCTCCTTTTGTACCTGATCTGCGCCATCTGTGTTTGTCTGCGCTCAGCCGGGGGTGTTGGAATTGAACAACCCTGCCAAATTCCAGAGGTTGAGGTAGATACCTGTGTCCCATCCAGATGTATTGAAATAGTGTCGCCTACGGGTGCGCCGTCCACGCTCCACCTCTCCATCGTGTCCAGCCAGTAAGCCCCCGTCAATAACCAGGCGTCAGAACCGGCCCGTAGGGGCGAGAAACGATGCCGCTGTACTATCACGTCGCCCGCGCTCAATGCTGCTGGGGAAACTCCCAGCCCGTCTGATACTTGGGTGTTTCCCTCGTCCGACGAAAGCAAATGGGCCATGATAGAGAACGGGCGGGTTATTGGCCCATCGGTCACTCGCCACCAGGTTTCTATTTCCCAGGTCTCTTTTTCGAGATACGCTTCCGCACCCAGAAAGACGAGAGGCCCATTCAACGCAATGGGGCCCTCGGAGAGAGCCGTGATTTGCTCCCCTGGAACCGGCCTGCCACCAGATGTAACGTAGACATCTGTAATAACAGGGGAAGGCTTGACCGTCGCCGCCGTCATCTCGTAAAGTGCAAACGACGGGGACTGGCTGTTGTTCGATTGCTCGAAAGAAAGACGCGCTCGAGCCAGATGCCGGGCCACGAATGGGTCCCGTGCGGCGCGGCAGAACAGGAAGGAGGGAAAGCAAAGGTGTGGTTTGCCAATCATATCCTGGTGTAGGGCATAGATTCCATCCGTCGCTCCGCCATTGGGATAGAGCCATAATTCTGTACAGTCGAACGTCACGTCGCGCAAGTTGGTTCGACCCGTTCCTGCAAGGATAGAGTCATAGTCCAGGGGGACGACCGGTTTCTCGCACTGCGCGACCCATTCCATTCCAAAAGGAGGCGACTGGTACACCAACAGGCTGTAGTCAACGATGTCCTGCGGAGCGCAATGTCTGAACCACTCGTAAGCATTGCGGTCTCCGGTGCCAATGCCCTGCAAGTAAGAAGCGCCAACCAGATAACGTCCCGGCGCGGGATGGAATTGGAAAGTAGGAGGGCGAGATTTTACATCCGGATGTTCCCGCAAGTAGGCACGCATGGCATCGCTAGATTGCCCCCAATCCACGTTAGAGTCGGATAGATAGCGATACCCGTGCGCCGGCCCTCCCACCAACTCGTTAAAGTAAGATATTTCGTGCGGGAATATGTGGATGGCAGCTATTATGTACCACGCTCCCAAGAATATCGAGGCCCACTTTCCGAGTCGGCTGCGTTTTCCCCAGGCCAGTTGTCCCAGCCCCTGGCCTGTCATCAGGTACAGAAAGGGGTGAACCGGCAGCATGTAGCGATAGCCCAGGTTAAATTTCTCCCAAATGGCTACGCCGGTGTATAGCGACGGAAAAAAGCCAAGCGCCAGGAGGCATAACACGGAGGGAGAGCGGCGCAAGAACACCATCACGCCAACGACCCAGCCAACCAACAGGGGAAGAGGGTTCTTGATCAAGAACGCTAATGGAAAGTACCACCACCAACCGCTGTAGCTCCTTTGACCAAGCGCAAAGAACAGGTCTGTAGATTTGTCCAGGTAGAGCAAACTCTTCCAATGCGTGGGCGCTGGCACTGGGATGGGGAAACCGCGCATTGTACCCCAGTCAAAGCCGTACCCGGCCCAAAGTATGAACAGGCTCAGCCCTATGGCAACGGCTCCCTGTTCAAGTTTGGTGGCGTCTCGTCTCCCGCGTTGTTCCGCTAAAATCGCTCCCAACACGATCATGCCCGCCGATATTGTCCAGAGAACACCGGAGGCTTTGGCAAGCATAGTCAGCCCCAGGAGAACACCCCAGCCTGCCGCTCGTCGCCAGGAGGGGTTTTTTGCCCACCGCCAGGTCACGTATAGAGAGGCTGTCCCCAGAGCCACCGTGCCCGCGTCCGAGTTAGCCAGTCTCCCGTGCGCCAGGAGTAAGGGATCGAACGTCAGCGCTACCAGGGCAAGCAGCCCGGCTTTATCTCCCCACAGGTCCTTCCCCCAGCGAAAGATGACAGCACCCAGGGTTGTCGTCAACATTATGATGGGCAAACGCGCCATTGTTTTCGTGCGTGCTACGGGAGCCAGGTAAGGTTTGAACGCCTCCAGGAAAGGAGCATATTCTGTAGGCCAACCTGGTAGTTGCATCACCGGGATGTCTGGATTGGTCAGGTAGAGCGGCAACGCCTCTATTCCAATGAGCAAAGGAGGGTAGCCGCGCTGAGTGAGAATAGGAAATACTTGCCTGCCTCGCGCCAGGAGGGCGTACCCACATGCGGTGTAGGTCGGCTCGTCGGCGGTCAAGGACATTTGCCTGGCTCCCAGTGATAGCAAGGCAAAGAGCAGCAACACAAGTCCCATTGCGGTGAGATTGTATTTTCGACTGCTCACTCTTTTGGTTCTCCAGATGTTGGTTTTTTGTTCCACACTGGTACGGCCCCAGAGGGCATTTGCTCCTGTGCCACGTAAGCCGGCAGGCGCGAGCCATCCACCGGATTATACCACCCTACCACGATATTCACACCGGCGGCGGCAAGCAAGTGCTCGTCGGCGATGATGTCGCCCGGACGCCACAACGAGGTGGGAAACGCGCCTTGCATAGGCGGGCCATCGCCAGTGGCGATCTGCTCACCGGATGCGTCTAGCAAGTGGACAAAGACGGTGTAATCGGCAGGTAACAGTTGCAGAGATTCCCAGCACAGCGACACCCGGTATCCTTCCGGCGTGGGAGTGAC
>CAYNVC010000221.1:0-5209 GCA_964400615.1 uncultured Anaerolineales bacterium
TCGACGACGGTGACTCGAGAGCCGTAAGCGGCCCAGACGTGGGCGAACTCCATCCCAATCGGCCCGGCCCCGACGATGACCACCGAGGCGGGCAGATCGCGCAGGACGATGGCCTGGCGGTAAATCATCACCCGCTCACCATCTACCTCGATGCCGGGAATGGTGCGTGCCCGCCCGCCGGCAGCGACGATGATGTTGTGCGTTTCCAGCGTGCGCACGCCGCCCGCGTTCAGGGCCACCTGAACCGTGTGAGGCGACTCGATCACGCCGCGCCCTTCGATCACCTCGACCTGGTTCTTGCGCATCAGCAGGCCGACCCCTTTGACCAATCGCCCGGCTACCCGGCGGCTACGGTCAACCGCCGCGCCGAAATCGGCCTCGAACCCGGCGAGGGTAAAGCCAAAATCCTTGCCCCGACCGAGTAACGAGATGACCTCGGCGTTGCGCAGGAGCGCTTTGGTGGGGACGCAGCCCCAGTTGAGGCACACGCCCCCCAGGTGCTCTTGCTCGACCAGGGCAACTTTTAGCCCCAGTTGCGCGGCACGGATGGCGGCCACGTAGCCGCCCGGCCCCGCGCCGATGATGGTGACATCGTATGTTTGTTCCATTTCGTCATTCCTCCAATTAAATAGTGTTCTGTCACTCGATCTCCAGATTTCCCAAAGTTAGATTATCCCCTGCCGGCGCACCGTCCACGACGACGGGCATCCGCTCGCCGCCACCAACGCCGTACACGGCCACGACGATGGTATAGTGACCGGGCAGCAGGTCGTCCGGCAGAGCGAGGCCGTACCGGTCGGACAACGTTTGCCCCGGTTGCCACACGTCGGTCGGCGACAGCCCGTCAGCAGGCTCGGTATCAACCTGGGCGACGAGTTGCCCCGCGCCATCGAGGAGCTGCACGGTGACTTTGTACCGCCCGGTGATCGGCGCCCGCGCCTCCCAAAACAACGTCAGCGGCAAAATGTCGCCGGGAGCGAGATGCTCATCCGCCAGCGTATAGCCCCGTAACCGGATTCCAGCGCCGAAGCGGGCGTCCAACGCGACTGCCGGGCTGGGTGGCAGGGCGGCCAGCCCATAGATCGCCAGGCGCACCCGCCCATACCAGCGGTCGCCGGATTTATAGGCGTGGCTCGCCAGCCAGCTCTCTATCGAACGCTGCGGGTCGGATTCGGCGTCGCCCCAGTAGAGCACAAATAGCCGCCGGTACTGCCCGGTGAGCGGCGCGAGGAACTCGTCAATTGCGCCAGGGTCGGGGTGATAGGGGGCCGGGTAGACATCTCTATCTGGGTAATAGTAAGTGAACACCTCCCACTGGTTGGGAGCGTCGAGGATGACCGCGTCACCGGGGCGAGCGGAGTCGGCGATGTCGGCCGCGATCTGGCGATAATCGTCGCGCCCGTAGGCGGGATTAAAGTAGAGATTGTGGAGCGAGGGAGCGAGGAGCAGGAGGCAAGGAAGAAGCAAGAGGCAGGAAAGAAGCAAGAGGCAAGAAGCAGGGGGCAGGAGGCGGGAGGCAGGGGGCAGGAGGCGGGGGGCGGAAGACAGGAGGCGGGCCAGATTCTCGATGCCGTGGGCGAGCAGGATGTGGAATGGGGGCAGGACGACGATGAGAAATTTGAGCCAGGACTCTTTGTACAGACTGAACGCAAAAATGAGTCCAATGGGAAGCAGCAGGTAGAGCGCCAGGCTGGCGACGCTGAAGCGGCGCTTTCCGCCAGACCACAGGCCCACGATCAGCAACAGCCCCGCGCCGGCGAGCGCGCCCTGGGATTGGGCCAGCGGCAGCGTGCGGCCCACGGTGAGCCAGCGCAACACGTCCAACAGCGCCGGGAGCAGACTGTACGCCTGTTCCGCCGCCGGCCAGCCGGTGACGCTCGCCAGCGCGGTCGGCAGCCACGGCAGGTAGAGAGCAACGACGAGCACCTGCGCACCGGCCCACGCCGCCGCCCACTTCCAACGGCGGCAGGTCGCCAGCCACCACAATCCAAAAATGAGGTTGTGGACGAGCAACACAAAGGGAAAGGCATAGTGGACGTAGAGGCCCGCAGCGGCGGTGATTACATAGCCCAGGAACCAGGTTTTGCGGAAAAAAACCGGTTTTTGCCAGAGGTGGACGAGTAACCAGGTGGAAGCAGCGGAGAGGGCGGCCAGGAGCGCGTACATCCGCGCCTCCTGCGAATAGTAGATGGCAAAGGGCGAGGTGGCCCCCAGCAACGCCGTCAGCAGGGCGGTGGGTTCACCCAGGAGAAAACGGGCCAGCAGATAGGTAAAAACGACGAGCGCCAGCCCGGCCGCGCCGGAGAGAAAGCGCAGCGCGAACTCGGTCTGGCCGCACAGCGCCCGCCAATAGTGGAGCAGCAGATAATAACCGGGGGGATGGATGTCGCCCGCCGCCCCGGCCAGAATCAGCTCCACCGGTCGCTCGGCGATGCGGGCCGAGTTCCCCTCGTCGTTCCAGAAAGATTGCGCGTCGAGGCGGTAGAGGCGGAGAAAGAAAGCGAGCAGCAGGATGACGAGGAGCGTCAAACGTGAAACGTCAAACGTCGAACGTGGTTGTTCCATTGTCCTCACCGCCGGCGACGGAGGCCCCACGCCGCTGCGATAATCGCTGCCACCGCGCCCAGGATGAGCCAGGGTGAAGGTCGCCAGGATGGGCGGACGACGAGTTCATCCACGGCCACGTCTCCCGCGACGACGGTCAGCGTGACCTGGTGGCGCTCTTGCCGCCAGGCTCGCACCAACTGGACCGGTTCCCCGTTCAACGAGAGTGATTTCGGCTCCCCCCCGTCCACGCTCACCTCGATCTCGCCCACGCCGGGGCCGGGGATGAGCGCCAGGGAAGCGCCCGCGAACGTAAATTGCAGCGTCGCGCCGGGCGCGGCGGCCCGCCGGTATCCTCCCAGGCCACGCGGCCCCGCTTTCTCCCAGTCGCCGGTGTAACGCAACGCCCAGTGATCTTGCTGGTGCACACCGGGGTACAGAGTCGGCGTGAGATTAGCCGTGTACTCTTGCATCGCCTGGTAGACCGGCAACGGGGTAAAATCCGGCTCGACCATGCGGAAATAGTACATGGATTCGTTCCGTCTGGCGTCGGAGGCCTGCTTAAAGAACCAGAAATTGACCACTCCCATCCAGGGCCATTCCTCCATCACCCGTTGGTAGGCCAGGACAGCGTAACGGGCCTGCTGCTCCGGCGTCACCTGGCCGTATGCGCCCCAGCCCGCGATGTCGGGGTCGTTCGGCACGGCGTTCGAATTCATCTCGCTGATCCAGATGGGTTTGGCCGCATCTCCATTGGCGACCATGATGTCGCGGACGTAGAGGGGGCGGGAAAAGCTGGCGTCGAGCGGGCGCAGCCGGTGGTCGGTGGGGCCAGACCAGAGCATATAGTCGTTGACCGCCATAACGTCGAAACAAGCGCCCGCGCCAGAATCGTACATGCGTTGCAAAAAGACAAACTCGTTCAACCCCAGCGCCGGGCCAGGCCCCGGATCGAGCGACACGGTGGGAGCCAGCGCCCCGCTGACGATGACCACGTCGGGGTCGGCCTCTTTGGCCCGCCGGTAGCCCTCGCACAAGAGTTGGGTATACTCCTCCGGGTTCACCGGCTGTTCCCCCCATTCGGGGTAGATGTTGGGTTCGTTCCACAGTTGGTAATAGTGAATTTGCCCCCGGTAGCGGGAGACGACGGCAGCGACGTAATCGCCCCAGTCGGCGAGATCGTCGGGGGGGGCAAGAGAGCCGGCAGTGTTGGTCAGCGCACGGGTCCAGGCGGGGGGGTTGCTCAGGCGGGGGACGATCTCCAGGCCATACTGACCGGCCAGGGCGACGATGTTATCGTACTTGGCCCATGCGGAGCGGTACGGCTCGTTCCGCCGGTCCTCGAAATCCCCTTTGGCGTGAATTTCGATATCTTCCCAGGGAAATTCCTGGCGCAGCCAGTGGAATCCGGCGGCGGCGATCATCTGCATCGCCCGCTCCCGCTTCTCCGGCTCCACTTCCTGCTCCAGAAAGACGTTGATGCCAAAGGGATTGACTCCGGCGTGGGCTACCGGCACATCGGGGGCGGTGTGTGGCTGGGGGCGAAGGCTATCGGCCACCAGTTGGCCCATCCCGCGCACCTGGGGCAGCAGGTCTTGTTCCCCGGTGTAGCTGAACATCAGCCCGGTGGGAGATTGGCAGGCTGTCAGTATCAACAGAGCCAGAGCGAGTAATGGGATGAAAAGTAATTTGCGCATCACGCCGCGATTATACCCTGCTTTGGGCGCGGCGCAAGGTAAGGTTGGCCTTGATGACGGGGTTGTGTTATACTCGGATACGCAGGTGAAACGAGGAGGAAGGATGATCACAGTTCGAGTCAAATTATTTGCCACTCTGCGGCGGTATCACCCTCACCTAAAGCTGGGCCAGGAAATGCCGGTGGATCTGCCGGACGGCGCGACGGTAGAGCAACTGATAGAGCAACTCGGCCTCCCCACGGATGAGGTCAAATTGATATTTGTCAACAACAAAGTCCGCAAGCCGGGTCACCGGCTTGCGGACGGGGACGGAATTGGCCTCTTTCCCCCGGTGGGTGGGGGATAGAGGCCGTCACGTCCGAGATCCAACGCGCTCTACCTGCACTCGATCTCTGCCACCGCGGTCATCCCCCAACGCAACTCTGGTACACTCTCGTCCAGCGCCACGATGACGGGGTAGGTCACGTCGCCCAGGTACTCTACGGCTTGCAGGCCGACCCGCGTCACGTGCCCTTTTATCTCCCGCTCGGGAAGCGCGTCCACCGTCACCGTGACCGGTTGTCCCACTTTGATCCGCGCCACGTCCAACTCGGTCAGGTCGGTAGTGTGGGCCTGGAGCTGATCCAGCGTCGCCAGCACGAGCACCGCCTGGCCCGGCGCGACCGCGTCCCCTGCGTCAACCTCGACCGTCGCCACGGTTCCCGCAAATGGAGCGGCCAACGTGGCCTTTTGCAGATTGTCGTTCGCCTCGTCCAGGGCCAGTTGGGCCGTCTCGACGTTCAACCGGGCGGTCTCGATGTCCGCTTCGTCGGCTCCTGCCAGCAATCTATCCAGCTCGTTCTGAGCTTGCTCCAGTGTATGGTAGGCGCGCGTCAGGTTGCTCTGCGCCTGAGTCAGCTCCAGTTGGGCGCTCTCGACGGCCCGGTTGTACGCTCCCAGCGCGTCCAGGTAAGCGTCGTGAGCCAGAG
>CAYNVC010000222.1:0-5208 GCA_964400615.1 uncultured Anaerolineales bacterium
AGAGGAATTAAATGATCCAATACGATACCCCCATCAACGCCAACGACGGCAGTTTCGAGCGCGTGGTGCTGGGAGCGCCATTGCCGGTCGTGGCGGTATTCTGGTCGCCGCAGCAAGTTCCGCGCCGCCAACTCTACGACGTGTTGGAACAAACCGCACGCGAATACGCCGGTCAGGTGCTGGTGGTCAAGTTGGACGTGGCGGATGGCCCCCAGGCGCAAGCCAGGTACAGCGTAGACAGCCTGCCCCAATTCCTCTTCTTCCGCCAGGGGGAACTGGTAGCCAGGGCCAGAGGGATGCCCACGGCGGAGATGCTGCGCCCGTGGGTCGAGTACCTGCTGGGGCGGGGACCAAAACCAGCGGTGAAAAAGAAGCCGCCGCAAACCGGAGCCGGACGCCCGTTCATAGTAACAGACAGCAACTTTGAGCGATTGGTGCTCCAGGCCAACGTGCCGGTATTGGTGGACTTTTGGGCCGCCTGGTGCGGGCCGTGCCGCATGGTCGCGCCGGCGGTCGAGCAACTGGCGCGCGAGTTCGCCGGGCGGGCACTATTCGCCAAGCTGGACGTGGACGCCAACCAGATGACCGCCCAACGGTATGGAGTGCAGTCCATCCCCACGCTGCTCATCTTCCGCGCCGGGCAGCCGGTAGAGCGCATCGTCGGCGCCCAGCCGGTACAGGTGCTGCGCCAAAAGCTGGAGACGGTGTTATGAGCGAATTTCTACGCGCCAACTGGGTCAACCTGTCAATCGCGGCTGGCCTGCTGCTCCTCTTTCTGCTACTGCGCAACCGCGCCACGCGCATCGGCGGGCTGGGCCAGGTGTTGGGACAGGGGAAACCTGTCATCGTCGAGATATTCAGCAACACCTGAACGCCCTGCCTGCTGGCTAAACCCATCGTGGATGGGCTGGAACGGGAATTGGCGGGGCGGGCGCTGATAGTGCGGTTGAGTGTGCTCAGCAGGATAGGGCGAGACGTGGCGTACAGCCACAACGTGACGAGTCTGCCCACCTTTCTCATCTTTGACGGCCAGGGAAACCTGGTCGGGCGGCAAACCGGCTTCCCCAAGCGGGACAGAATCAAGACCCTGATCGCCAGAGAGACCTGGTAATTATGGAACGCGCCGCCTTCGAGCGCCTGGTAGCCGAGGCATTGGACGCCCTCCCCACCCCATTCCGGGAGAAACTGGACAACGTCCAGGTGGTGGTGGAGGACTGGCCGGACAGGGAGACGATGCAACTGGCACAAGTCCAGCACCCGGCGCAGATACTGGGCTTTTACCACGGCATTCCACAGACCAGGCGCACGCACAACTATGGCCTGGTGCTGCCGGACAAGATCACCCTCTACCAGATTCCAATCGAAATGCGCTGCCGCACGGCGGAGCAGGTACGGGCCACGGTGCAGCACGTCCTCCGCCACGAGATAGCGCACCACTTTGGAATAGACGACGAGCGGTTGCGGGAGATTGGAGCATATTGACCAGAGAAAACCCATGTTACATGGCACAAACGACGCTCCTCGCGCTCCACGCCAGATAGAACGTCCGGCTTCCCTGATCGGCCTCGGCATCCAGGCCCAAGACCCAGAAGTGGCGCTCGCCTGCTTTCTCGAGAGTCTGGAACCGGGCGACCCGCAAATCCTCACCCTGCTGACCGACCACTATGCGCCCGCCATCTACCGCCTGGCCCAGGCGCTCCTCGACGCCCCCCGGCCATCCGCCGTCGAGACCATCGGGCAGCAAATCCTCGTCCAGGCGGCCGCTGAATTTGACCAGTTCAGTGGCGCAACGAGCATCCAGGTCTGGCTGTTCGAGATCGCCCTCAAGTCGCTCCTGGCCCACCAGCGCAGGCTCAAGTGGCAGCGGATATTGGCGCGTTTCAAGAGGAGCACACCCCGCCAGACCGGACAGGAACCCCGCCGCCCACAGACCCCGGTCGAGCGCCGGTATTGGGCAGCCATAGACAGCCTGAACAGGAAACAGCGCACGTGCGTCATCCTGCGCTACCTGTACGGCCTGTCCGTCCCAGAGATCGCCCACATCCTGGGGAGCAGTGCCACCCAGACCCACACCTGCCTGGTCGCCGCCCGCCGGACGATCCAACGAGCGGTGTCCGATTCCCAGGAGCAGCCCCAAAAAGGAACGGGCCACCCGGAAATCCAGCGCCAAATCCAGGCCGCGCTCGACGGTCTCCTGGAGAGCGTTCCAGCCCAAGAGCGCCTCGACCGGCACCTCTCGACCTGCGCCGTGTGCCGGGCCTATTCACACGCGGCCAAACAGCTCGAGTCCAGGCTCGGCGAGACCCTGCAAACGCGCTGGCCCGCCCCGGCCCTCGCCCCCTCTGCCACCCGGCAGCCCCCGGCCAGCGCCACGTCCCAGGTGAGGAAAAAGCAAGCGGCCAGACAATTCGCGCTCAAGTTCAAAGAGTTCAGCCTGCTTGGGGTTGCCCTCCTGGCCGTCGTCGCCGTACTCTACCAGATCGAACGCGCCGACACGCACACGGGCAGACCACTCTTCCCGCCCACCCCAGCCCCGCCCCCGACCCCACTCGAATCCGCCACGGGAATCGTCAAAGACATATCGGGGCAAACGGCGAGACAAGATTCGGGCATGGACATCATATTCAACTCGGACCCACACGCCTCGGCGGATGGGACATTCGTCGTGTTCACCTCTTCGGACAACAGCCTGATACCAGGAGACACCAACCCAGGCAGCGACGTGTTTGTCCTCGACCGGCGCACGGGGACCATCGAGCGCGTGAGCGTCGGCAGCGATGGAACACAGGCCAACGGAGCCAACTTTACACCTGGAATTTCGGCCGATGGTCGCTGGGTCGTGTTCGGCTCAGTAGCGGACAATCTGGTTCCCGGGGACGATCAAACCTGTACCTGGTGGCAGGATGGTTCGGAGAGCACTTGCGTGGACATTTTTACCCACGACCGGGATACAGGCCGCACCGAGATGGTCACTCTGGCACAGGATGGCGGCGCGGCCAATGGGAACAGCTTCTACCCCGCCATATCCGCCAACGGGCGCTGGATAACTTTTTGGTCGGCGGCCAGCAACCTGGTCGCGGTGGATACGGAAATGTGCGGGGAGGAGGATGACCGCTACAACTGCCTGGACGTTTTCGTCTACGACAGAGCCACCGGGCGCAGCGGCCGGGTTCCAATCGGCCGGAGCAGAGAGATGAGCAACGGCGGGCCGGTCACAATCTCGGACGATGGGCGTTATCTCGCGCTCGTGCTGCGTGCCGACGACCTGGCGGCAAAGCAAGCCCTCTCGACGAACCCGGTGGATTCTTTCGTCTACGACCGCCAGACCGGCGAGTTCGAGCCGCTCAACGTCTCCGGCGACGGTACAGCGGGCAATCGCCCGTCCGTGGGAGCCGTCATCTCGGCCGATGGACGGTACGCGGCGTTCGCCTCGTGGGCCAGCAACCTGGTGGAGGGGGACGACAACGACCACGCCGACGTGTTCGTCCGAGACCTGGCCGCCGGTACGACCGAGATGGTCAGCGTCGGCAGCGACGGCGCAGCGGGCAACGGCAACAGCGGGACGTTCTTTGATTCCTACAACGTGGAAGGCTGGGGAAAACAGATCGGCATATCGGACGATGGGCGCTACGTCGTCTTTATCTCTTACGCCAGCAACCTGGGCGCGGGCGAGGCGCATACGTCCAGTTTGGGAGATGCAGATCCCTGCAACAACGTCTACGTCCACGACCGGCAGGCCGGCGTGACCGAACAGATACTAAATGGGCCAGAGGGCGGCTGCACCTACTTTGACCTGTACGTCGCCGGCGCCGGGCGGTGGATCAGCCTGATGGAAATGTCGTCCGGCTGCCTTCCGTCCGAGGTCTGCTCTGTGCTCTGGCTCTACGACCGGCAAGAAGGACACGCCCAGAACCTGCTCGAGGGGCAGCAGCAGCAACAGCAGAACATCCTGAGCGGCGAAGCGGATCTTGCCCTGGAGCACTATAGCCCGATCAACAGCGTGGCTTTCTCGCCCGACGGCCAGACCGTCGCCACGGGAGCGAACGACGGCATAGTGCGCCTGTGGCAGGTCTCTAACGGGAAACCGCTCCACACACTGGAAGGGCACAGCCGCCCGGTCGGCCAGGTCGCTTTTTCGCCGGATGGAACGACCCTCGTCTCCGGTTCGCACGACCAGACCGTGGCTATCTGGCGCGTCCCGGACGGGGTGATGGTGGGGCAATTACAGGCCGGAAGCGAGATTCTGTGCCTTGAGATCTCCCCCGACGGCAAATTGCTGGCCCTCGGCGGCACAGGAGGCGCGTGGGTGTGGGAGATGGGCACAGAAACGTTCACCCTCGTGGACTGGCAAGAGTATCCAGGCGGCTACGTAAACGACCTGGCCTTTGCGCCAGATGGAAACCTGTTAGCCCTGGCGCTCAGCGACGAGACGGTGTGGCTGCGCCGAGTCCCGGCCGGCGAGACCGTCCTGCGCCTGGGCGGGTACGGCGGCAAAATACTGAGTCTGGCATTTTCGCCCGACGGGCGCTACCTGGCAGCCGGATCGGAGGACAACAGTGTGGGCCTGTGGCAGCTCGAGCGCACAGACGAGACCATCCAGGCCCGGCGCGTCCTCACGCTCAAACATCCAGATTGGATCGAGAGCCTGGCCTTCTCCCCCGCCGGAACGACCATAGCGACGGGGACGATGGATAGAGCAGTGCGGTTGTGGAGCATCCCCGATGGTGAATTGCTCCAGACGCTCACCTCGCACTATTCGGTGTCGAGCGTCGCTTTCTCGCCCGATGGGCACACCCTGGCGGCGGGAACAATCGGCGGCAAGCTGCTCATCTGGTGGCGCGTCGTCACACCGCAGAGCGGGGAGTGACGCGCATGCCAGGACGGGCACACCTATTTCTGATCGTGATATTGGCGGACGAAAATGAGGATCAGGCCGACCGTGACGAGCACGCCCAGCACACATATCGCCCCGGCCAACACCGCCCTGGCCTCGTCACTCAACCGGCTGCTCAACGCCACCGTCGCAGTCACCGCCGAGGCCACCACCAGCAGCCCCAGCAGAACTTTGAACCATCTCCAATTGTCATTGCCGTTCGATCTGTCTCGAGCGTCGCCCATCAAGCATCCGCCTATTTTCTGTCTCGCCGTGCATGATAACCCAAGTCCACACAGAAGTCAAAACCTGTTTCTAACACAGTAAAGGAGCAA
>CAYNVC010000223.1:0-5184 GCA_964400615.1 uncultured Anaerolineales bacterium
GGCTCCGCTTCTCAACTTGCTCCAGGCGGCGGCGCAGACCTTTTTCACGGGATAGGTTCTGACCTGCCGTGCACCTGACAAACTCCCCTGCTTGCATTTGCCAGACTGTTACTTTCTGGTAGAATATATCCCTGCTGGTAATTGCTCACTCTCCCGCAGGCTCGACGGCAAATTTGCACAGAAATGCGCACGAGGCTCGTCATCGTGAACCTGCGGGAGGGACGGCGGGTAAACATTCTCCGTTAATCGAGCTACTTTTTCCGGCAGTCGAGGAATAGATGGCAAGCCCAAATGGTATGCAGGGAAAGATAAAGTGGCAGACCGTCACGGTCATCGCCGAGGGCGTGGCGCAGATTGGCTTTGTGATCGTGGTGATCATCCTCGCGGCTTTGGGCCTGGGGCTGTGGATGGATAGCCACTTTGGAACCCGCCCGTGGTTTACCCTGGGACTGGTGCTGGCGAGCATTCCGGTCAGCCTGGTGGTGCTGGTTCGGGTAGCAATGTCCGTTGCTATGCGTGCCGCCGCCGCAAACCGGCCCGGAGAAAAAACGGAAACAGAAACGACGAATGAAAAGTAAACTCGGCATTGCTCTGCTTGCTTTGATCTCGATTGGTCTGTGCGCCTTTGCTTGCGTGCTCCATCCGCTGGGCCAGGTCGTTGGAGAGCAAATTACTACCCCGGCGCCCTCGAACGGCGTCGCAGCTCTCAACTCTGTGTTTGGCGTCTTGATCGTTGATTTGCTTCTGATCGTTTTGGCCGTGGCGGCCACCCGGTACATTCGCGCTGACCGGGAAAAAGCATTGGTGCCGACAGGGCTACAAAACCTGGCCGAGGTGATCTATCAGGCCCCCGCCAGACTGTTGCACCGGGTCTTGGGCGGCAAAGCGGAACTTGCACTGCCGCTGGTGATTACGTTCTTTCTTTTTCTGCTCGCTGCTACCTGGATTGAATTTTTCCCCGGCTTTGAGACCGTTGGCGTGGTCGTGCCTGCTCAAGGCGAGATAGGGGAATCCGCAGTTCGGCGAGTTGGGCCTCTCCTGGTATTGTCGGGCAAGACGGAAGGGCACGAGCTGATTCCTTTCTTGCACGCTGCTGTCACCGACATCAACATCCCACTGGCTCCGGTGCTCTTGTTGGTGTGTGTGGCTCTAGTTTATGGGGTTCGGGAAATGTGGCGAAAACCTCTGGTTAAAAAAATTGCCAAGATTCTCTTGATTTTGATCGTCGTTCTGGCCTTTATCGGCGTGACCAGCATGCTCGTCAAGGTGGTTCGGCCTCACATCCAGATGCGGGCCGAAGCGTTTCCTGTGGGGCCAGTCTCTGTGCCCAGTTCCACGCTTGGCGTGCTGGTCGCCGATCTGATCCTCATCGTCGGGGCGGCCATCGGTACCCGCCGCATCCGGGCCGGGGGAGCGGACGCGCTGGTGCCAAAGGGAGCACAGAACCTAGTGGAGGCCATCTATGAGGCTATTGCCGGTCTCTTGCACAGCGTCCTGGGTGAGAAAAAAGCCCAAAAGATGCTCCCGCTGTTGCTCACCTTTTTCCTCTTTATCCTCATCGCCAACTGGGCCGAACTTCTCCCCGGTTTCGATACCATCGGCGTCATCGAGCACACGGCAGAAGAGGGACATCAGGTACAATCGTTAGTAGGCCCGATCACGATGTTGACGAACCAGGCGGGACAATACACGCTCATTCCTTTCTTGCGCGGGGCCACCACCGACCTGAACATTCCCCTGGCCCTGGCTCTGGTGTCGGTGGTCATGACCCAGGTATACGGCGTCCAGGAATTGGGCTGGTCTTATTTCTTGCGCTTTTTCAATCCCCGCTCGCTGCGCAAGGGATTTATGGGCATAATAGACATTTTCGTCGGCCTGCTGGAAGGGTTGGGGGAATTGACCAAGATCGTCTCGTTTGCTTTCCGGTTGTTCGGCAACCTCTTTGCCGGTATGGTGTTGTTGGCGGTCATATCTTCGCTGGTGCCGTTTTTGGCCCCCATAGTGTTCTACTTTCTCGAGCTGTTCGTCGGAGCCGTCCAGGCATTGGTCTTTACGATGCTGACGGCTGCTTTTATCGTTGTAGCGACCGCCGGGCACGGGGGAGAACATTGAACCCGTCCGCTGGCGTGTTGATTCGATTGGAAAACGCCCTTTTTTGTCATTGAGCAGTTTGAACCATAACTCTAATTGTGGAGGAAAATTCCCATGGATAAAGATGCAGTCAGGTTTTTGGCAGCAGCCCTGGCAATTGCCATAGGGTCAATCGGGCCAGCGCTTGGTATTGGTCTCATTGGTCGGGCCGGAGCCGAGGCCACCGGGCGTAACCCGGAGGCAGCGACCTCTATTCTGACCAACATGATCCTGGCCATTGCCTTTGCAGAGGCAGTTGCCATCTATGCGCTGGTTGTTTCGCTAATTTTGATCTTTGTGGCGTAGGGAGGCCAGATATGGAAGGTTTAGGGATCAATCCCTGGCTCTTGCTGGCGCAAATCGTCAACTTTGTGGTTCTGGTGGTGATTCTGCGGCTGGTGGCTTACAAACCCATCCAAAAAATGCTCGCCGAGCGGCAAGAGCGAATCCAAAAAGCGCAAGAGGAGGCCCAGGCCGCCGAAAAAGCGCACATGGAGATGGAGGAACAGCGGGCGGACATTCTGGCCGAGGCCCGGCGCGAGGCGCATAAAATCATCGCCGAGGCACGGGATCAGACCAAGGGGCTGAAATCTCAGGCCCTGCAAGAGGCGGAGCAAAAAGCCAAGCGAATTCTGGAAAAAGCCCGCCAGGACGCCGAAGCGGAGCGCAACCGCATCCTGGACGAAATGCGCGGCCAGATCACTGCCCTGTCCATCGCCGCCGCCCAAAAGATCATCGGCGAAGAGCTGGACGAGCGGCGTCAGCGGGCGTTGGTCGAATCCTTCTTTAGCGGCATCCGCGCGGGGCACGTGGAGGTGCTACCGGAAGGGGAAATCGGCACCGCCGGAGCGTCAGTCACCGTCACCAGCGCCATGCCACTGAGCGC
Source organism: uncultured Anaerolineales bacterium (assembly GCA_964400615.1). GTDB lineage: Bacteria > Chloroflexota > Anaerolineae > B4-G1 > B4-G1 > B4-G1. Next base: position 3,017 of record CAYNVC010000223.1, read on the forward strand.
GGAGCAGCAGGCTGTCGTCCAACGTGATTTGCAGGCCCGGCTGGGTGGCGAAAGTGAGATCGCCTTCCGCGTAGACCCACGGATTTTGGGGGGGCTGGTATTGCGCGTCGGCGACCGGCTGGTAGATGGCAGCGTCGCCGGGCAACTGGGGCAACTGCAACAATCGTTGGTCTGAACGTCCACGATCTCGAGATGTAGCAGGAGCAGTCCGCATTGGCGTGCGGGCTGCTCCTGTGCGTCTATTAAAGCTGTTTCCTGCCACATAGTCTCAACTGGACAATTGGCGTTTTTGTTCGTAGTGACGGCTTCAGCCGTCCAAAAGGCTTGAAAGCAGCTCAAGCCGCTACTACGAACCCCCATATCTAGCGTTTTATTGTTGCCTACGTAAACAAGCGGGGCTGGAGGCTGCACCAGTTATAAGGGACAATCCAGCACCGGCTCTTTAGCCGGTGCGGCCGCGCCGCCGTGAACAGGCGGCGCTGGATCAGACCACCAGCCCCGGCGCTTCAGACCGGTGCCGCATCCGGGCGGCCAGGATGGCCGCGTTCCGGCATCCCTCTTGTCACTTGATCAGAGTAGGAGTATAATTTAGTCAGGCGATTCTAAATTTAGAAATCCCGCCCCGGCACACGAGAGCAGGACACAGAAAACACGGTAGATCGAAATTGCTAAGTGACCTGAGCAGAGCCATCCCCACAATTCTGGGCCAGGTCGGCGGCGACGTCGAAATTCACGGCATCAGCGCCGACTCGCGCCGCGTGAGCCCCGGCTGCCTCTTTGTCGCCATCCCCGGCGTCAGCGTGGACGGACATCGCTTCATCGCTCACGCAGTGGCAGAAGGAGCGGTGGCCGTCGTCGGCGAGCGCCCCCCGCAAGAGATGCCCAATTTGCCCTGGCATGCCTTTACCTACGTGCGCGTCCCCGATGCCCGCGCTGCCTGGGGCTGGCTGTGTGCCGCCTGGCACGATTTCCCCTCCCGCAAACTGACCCTCGTCGGCGTCACCGGCACCGATGGCAAGACGACCACCACCAACCTGCTCTATTCCATCCTCCGCGCCGCCGGAATCAACGCCGGAATGGTCAGCACGGTCAACGCCCGCATTGGAACGGAGGAAAGCGACACCGGCCTGCACACCACCACCCCCGACCCGCCCGACGTGCAGAGCTACCTGGCCCAGATGGTCGAAAGTGGAGCCACCCACGCCGTGCTGGAGGTCACATCCCACGGACTGGCCCAACAGCGCGTGGCAGGCTGCGATTTCGACGTGGCTGCCGTGACCAACATCACCCACGAGCACCTCGACTTTCACGGCTCTATGGAAGCCTACCGGCAGGCCAAAGCGCGGCTCTTTGCGGGACTGGCCCACTCGTTCCGCAAACCCGGCGTGGACAAGGTGACGGTTCTCAACCGGGACGATAGCTCGTTCCACTACCTGAGCACCATCCAGGCCGACCGGCAAATCACCTACGGGATGGACGCGCAATCCGACGTGACCGCCCGCGACATTCATTTTGCCCCAGACGCGACCCGCTTTGTGCTTGGTCTGCCAGACGGAACGGAAAAGCAGATCGAAACCCCGCTGGTGGGAAGATACAACGTCAGCAACGTGCTGGCGGCGGCCGCAGTGGGCGCGGCGCTGGGATTGCCGCCAGACGCTATCGCCGATGGCGTCGCGGCAGTGCGCGGAATTCCGGGCCGGATGGAGCGCATCGAGGAAGGACAGAGCTTTTTAGCAATCGTGGACTTTGCCCACACGCCCAACGCACTGCGCCGGGCACTGGAGACGGCACGCGAGATGAGCACGGGGCGCGTGATCGTCGTATTTGGCTGCGCCGGACTGCGAGACAAGGAAAAACGGACTCTGATGGGAAGCGTGGCCGGGGAACTGGCCGACGTGGTAATCGTCACCGCCGAGGATCCGCGCACCGAAGACCTGGACGCGATTATGGCGCAGAGCGCAGCCGCGGCCACGGCAGCAGGCAAACGAGAGGGCACAGACCTGTTCCGCGTGGCCGACCGGGGCGCGGCGCTCCTGCGCGCCTGCCGGACGGCCCGCGCGGGCGACCTGGTCATCTCCTGCGGCAAGGGGCACGAGCAGAGTATGTGCTTTGGTGACATCGAGTACCCCTGGGACGACCGGGAGGCGATGCGCCGCGCACTGCACGGC
>CAYNVC010000224.1:0-5133 GCA_964400615.1 uncultured Anaerolineales bacterium
AACAATGTGGTCTCACCTCTGGAAAGTAGGATTTTTGGGGTTGGGTTCAGTGTGCATACTTCTGATAGGTTTAGGCGAACTGAGTGCTCTAGGACGGGTAGTGTGGGTGGACGGCTTAGTGGTTAGCGGGTATCTCGTAACATTCGTGCTTTCTTTTCTGCAACGACGGCGCATTCTGCGTGTCGTGGTGGAGGGATGGTCGCCCGATACTCGATGGGGTAAATTAATGCTCCGCCTAGCAAGTATTGGGCCGGCAGCCGGAGCCTCAATTGGCTCCGGAATTGGCATCATTTTGGTACGTCTGCACATCCTGCCAGAGAATGTTCTCCTTGCGTCCGCAGGTCTAGTGGGAATTCTGGTGGCAAACATGATGATACCTCAGGTAATTCAAGACTTTTCAGTAGCATTGATTCATTGGCGGATTTACAAAACAGAATAAGATGTACAACCGGACAGGGCGCGGACGGGGCCACGGTGAGCCACGTCTACACCTTCAGCGCCCCGAGCGTCTTTAGCGGCGAGGTTCACGCCACCGCCACCGACGTGACGGATCTGATCCCCACAATGCAAAACCCTGAATCACAGTACAGGAGAAAACAATGAGCGAAAAACACTGGCGTGAAGTTGTAGGCAAGAAGCGATTGTACAATACGGCTTTCACCAATCGTGATGTTGTCCTCTGGGATGTTCTGCCAGTTGAGAATGAGGAAAAACTGCAACTGACTTTCGAATCCAAGAACTCGGAATGGGAGCAAGGAGTCTGGTTGGCATCTTCCAGTTCATTATCCAGCGCCTGTCGCGATCTTAACCGGCGTGGCGACGGACACCTTCCGCATGGCGTATGCAGCACGCAATACGCAATACGCAACACGCAACACGCAATACTCGCCAAACACTACCCCCACGGGGATCACCCAGGAAGCAACCCCTGGCTTTTGCTGGACAAATCCACCGAAATGGAGTATCATCTTCCCATCTTGCAACGACATCAGGAGGTCAAATGGATCAGACACAACAGCTGCTACAAGAACTGACCGAAGCGCACGGCGTCTCGGGGTACGAAGCCGAAACGCGCTCCCTCGTGCGCCGCTACGTGGAACCTTTGGGTGACATTGAGCAGGACCGCATCGGCAGCCTGGTCTGCCGCCAGGGGGAAGCAGGCCCACGTGTGATGCTGGCCGGACACATGGACGAGGTCGGCTTTATGATTCAGCACGTCACGAAAGAGGGATTCCTCAAATTCCACCCCCTGGGCGGCTGGTGGGATCAGGTGCTCCTCGGCCAGCGAGTCATCGTCAAGACGCACAAAGGAAACCTGCCGGGCGTCATCGGTGCCAAGCCACCCCACATGCTCTCCGCCGACGAGCGGAAAAAGGTGGTGGAAAAGAAAGACATGTACATTGACATCGGTGCAACCTCGAAGGAGGAAGTAGAGGAAGCCGGTGTGCGGCTGGGAGACCCTGCCGTGCCGGATACCGCTTTCCAGGTCATGGCGAACGGCAAATCCTACATGGGCAAGGCGTTCGACGACCGCGTCGGCGTGGCGCTGATGATTGACACGCTGCGTCATTTCTCCAAGGCGCAGCATCCCAACACACTCTACGGCGTCGCCACGGTGATGGAGGAGGTGGGCACGCGCGGGGCCAAGACCAGCGTCGAGATGGTCGACCCGGACGTAGCCATCATCCTGGAATCGGACATCTGCGGCGACGTGCCCGGTATCAAACCGGAGGAATCGGACATCAAATTGGGGGCCGGCCCCAGTCTGTTGCTGCTCGACGCCCGTATGATCCCCAACCTGGCACTGCGCGATTTGGTGATAGAGACGGCGGACGAATTGGGGATACCGCTCCAATTTTCGACCATGTTGGGAGGAGCAACCGACGGCTCGCAGATTCACCTGCACCGCACCGGCGTGCCGACCGTGGTATTGGGGGTTCCGGCCCGCCACATCCACAGCCACGCCTCCATCATCCACCGGGACGATTACGACAACGCGCTCAAGTTGCTAGTGGGCGTGGTGGGCAAGCTGGACGAGGAGACGGCGGCGGGATTGGCTCCGTAGAGACAAAAAGTTAGAGAGGAAAACCATTTGCCAACCGATGCTGGTTGGCAAATTTTTTACCCCAGGCGCAAATTTTCGACCGCGCCCGATTCCATATCCAGCACCAGCAGGCGGTTGCGCAACAGTTCTCCCTGCCCGGTGATGATTTTCACGGCCTCCTGTGCTTCCCAGGCCGCCACCGCCAGCGGTGTCGCTGCCGGTGTGCCCAACTCTGCTTCCAACCCCTGCTCCGGCAGATCACCCGCGCCGTACAGGCCGCGCAGGCCCGGGTCGCCGGGGAAAATGGTCATCACCTGCCCCAGGAATCCGGCGATACTGCCGTGCACCATCGGGATGTTCAACGCTTGCGCTCCCTCCTGCAAAATCAGACGGACGGGGAGGCGGTCGAGCGCGTCCACGACCACGTTCGCCCCTTTCAGGAGATGGGGCAAGTTCTCTCGACCGAGCATAGCCGCGTGAGCGACCACCTCCACCGCGCTATTGATCGCGGCGACACGCTGCCGGGCCACTTGGACTTTGGGCACACCTGCGAGTTTCTCGGCGCTCAATAGTTGGCGGTTGAAATTGTGCTCCTCGAAAACGTCGCCGTCAATCAAAATCAACCGCCCCACCCCCATGCGGGCCAGCGCCTCGGTGACGTATCCGCCCAGCCCGCCCAGCCCCACCACCGCCACGGTGGAGCGCAACAGTTTGGATTGCCCCTCCAACCCGACCGTGCCCAGGTTGCGCAGATAGCGGTATGGTACGATCCCCGCTTCCAGTGCTGCCAGCTCCACCGCGCGGATGGAGCAATCGCTGGCGGATGCTATCTGGCGCACCGGGGCGAGGCGGATGATGCGCACGCCGTTCTGCGTCTCTGCCAGTGCGTCGATTTGTCTGCGCCGTAACTGTGCGTCCATAGAAAATCGGAGCAAGGAACCGGGTCAACTGTACGTGTAAAACCCTCGTCCCGTCTTGCGGCCCAGCCGCCCGGCGGCGACCATGCGACGCAGGAGCGGGCAGGGGCGGTACTTGTCGTCCCCCAGCCCCTCCTGGAGCACGTTCATCACGTTGAGCACCACGTCCAGGCCGATCAGGTCGCCCAGCGCCAGCGGCCCCATAGGGTGGTTCATCCCCAGCTTCATGACCGTGTCTATCGCCTCCGCCGTGCCCACGCCCTCCATCAACGCATAGACCGCCTCGTTGATCATCGGGCAGAGGATGCGGTTAGAGATGAAACCGGGATAATCCTGCGCCTCGACGGGGACCTTGCCCAGCTCTTCCGTCAGGGCCACGATGGTTGCGGTCGTCTCGTCCGAGGTCTCTAACCCACGGATGACCTCGACCAGCTTCATCAGCGGCACCGGGTTCATAAAGTGCATGCCGATCACCCTATCAGGCCGGCCGGTGGCGGCCCCCAGCTCGGTGAGCGAGATGGAGGAGGTGTTGCTCGCCAGGATCACATCCGGGCGGGTCAACTCGTCCAGCTCGACAAAGACTTTTTGCTTGACATCCAATCGCTCCACCACCGCCTCGATCACCAGATCCGCGTCGGCGGCGGCAGCGACCTCGCCGGCGGTGGTGATGTTCCCCAGCGCCGCCTCCCGCTGCTCGTCGGTCAGGCGGCCTTTGCCGTGCAGTTTTTCTACCGACCTGGAGATCGCAGCGGTCGCCTGCTCCAGTTGCTCCGGTATAATGTCAATGAGCGTGACTCTGTGACCAAAGGTGGCGCAGGTCTGGGCGATGCCGTTGCCCATCGTACCCGCACCGATAACAGCAATGTGGTTGATGTTCATTTGGGCGTCTCCTTACGCAATACGCGATACGCGATACGCGATACGCGATACGTAGTACGTGTTGCGTGTTGCGTATTACGGTTCCAATTCGATTGCCATTGCCACGGCCTCGCCGCCACCCAGGCAGAGCGTAGCCAGACCACGCTTTAACCCGCGCTGACGCAGGGCGTAGATGAGCGTCACCAGCACGCGCGTGCCGGAGCAGCCGATGGGATGCCCCAGGGCGATGGCCCCGCCGTTGACGTTGACCTTGTCCCAGGGCAACCCCAACTCCCGCCCGTCGGCCAGGGTCTGGGAGGCAAATGCTTCGTTGACCTCAAAGAGGTCGTAATCGGCCACTGTGGTGTTGGTCTTGGTCAACAGCTTGCGGACGGCAAAGATGGGAGCGGTAAATATCTCGAGCGGCTCGACCGCTGCCTGGTCGTAGGCCACGACGCGGGCCAGGGGAGTGATGCTCAATTCCTCAGCTTTCTCGCGGCTCATCACCACCGTCGCGGCGGCGCCGTCGGTGATGCCGGGCGAGTTGCCGGCGGTGACGATGCCCTCCGGGTCGAAGGCGGGGCGCAAGCGGGCCAGTTTTTCCAGGCTGGTGTCGCGCCGGGGAACCTCGTCGGTCTCAAAGAGCAAGGGCGGCTTTTTGCGCTGCGGAACCTCGACGGGGACGATCTCGTCCACAAAGCGGCCCGCGTCAATGGCGGCGATGGCTTTTTGGTGGCTGTGGTAGGCGTACTCGTCCAGTTCCTCCCGCGTCAGGTTGTACTCGCGGGCGATCCACTCGGCCGAGTTGCCCATGTGGTGATTTTCAAAAGGGCACCACAGCCCATCGTTCACCATCCCGTCCACCACCTTGCCGTTGCCCAGCCGGTAGCCAAAGCGGGCCTGGGGGAGCAGGTATGGCCCGTTGTTCATACTCTCCATCCCCCCGGCCGCGTAGATATCGCCATCGCCGGCCGCGATCATCGCGGCGGCCAGCATCACCGTCTTGAGGCCGGAGCCGCAGATTTTGTTGACCGTGGTGGCGCAGGTGGTGGGGGGCAGCCCGGCTTTGATCGTCGCCTGGCGGGCGGGGGCCTGGCCCTGCCCGGCCTGGACGACGTTGCCCATCAGCACCTCGTCAATCGAGGCCGGGTCAACCCCGGCCCGCTCGACCGCTGCGCGGATGGCGACCGCTCCCAGGTCGGAGGCGGAGAGACCGGCGAGCGTGCCCTGGAACTTGCCGACCGGGGTGCGGACGGCGGAGACGATGACTGCTTCACGAGAATGATTGGACATATTTCCTCCTTTGATCAGGGT
>CAYNVC010000225.1:0-5111 GCA_964400615.1 uncultured Anaerolineales bacterium
CCGTAGGGCAAGTTGGTAACTTGCCAGAACGCAAGCTGCGGGAGAGATAGCCGGGTGGTTACAAAAACGCGGCGGCTCCCAGGGGAGCCGCCGCGTTCGAGCAGGTATGGCGATTGGCTATTCGTCCAGCGGCGCTAACCGCTTTTCCAATGCGTACCGGATCAGCCCGGCGCGGGTGGAGATGTCCAGTTTGTCCATCAACCTGGCCCGGTACTTGTCCACCGTCTTGGCGCTGAGCGAGAGGGTTTGCGCGATCTCGCGGTTGGTAAGCCCCTGGCCGATGAGGCTCAACACCTCCCGCTCCCGGTCGGTCAACTGTTCGTAAGGCCCTTTGCCGTTGCCGCCCCGGTCGTGGGCGGCGGCCTCGATGACCACGCGGGCCACGCTGGGGTGCAGGTATCCCTCCCCCTCGTAGACGGCCCGCACGGCTCGCACCACCTCGGCCCCGCCGGCTTTTTTGACGATGTAGCCGTCGGCTCCCGCCTTGAGGCAGTGCAGGACGTAATCGGCGCCCGAGTACTGGGTCAATATCAACACGTGCACGTCGGGATATTCCTGTTTCAGGCGGCGCGTCACCTCCGGCCCGCCCAGACCGGGCATAGCCACGTCCAGCAAAACCACGTCGGGCCGATGCTGCCGTGTCTGGGTTATCGCCTCCAGGCCATCGGCCGCCTCCCCCACCACTTCCAGGTCGGGGTACATTTCCAAAAAGGCCCGCAAACTCTCTCGCAGGACGGCGTGATCGTCCACCAACAGAACACGGATATGCGTCATTTCGTCTCGCCAGTTCCTATTTTTCTCACTTGTGTCGGCACGTTGACCATGACCGTTGTCCCTGCGCCGGGGCGGGATGTTATTTCGACGTTCCCACCCACCAGCAGGGCGCGTTCTCTCATTCCCAACAACCCCAGGCTCGTGTGATCATCCCGGAACTGGGAAACCTGGCCGACCGAGAAACCCCGCCCGTCGTCCCGCACCGATAGGGTCGCCCGGTGGTCGTCGCAGGAAAAGCCCAGCCAGACGTTGCTGGCGCCGGCGTGCAGGGCCACGTTCGAGAGCGCCTCCTGGCCGATGCGGTACAGGATGACCTCTATGTGGGGAGGTATCCGTAGCGCCGACAGGCTATCATCCAGATGCACCTGCACGTTGTCGGACGAGAGCCGCTGCCGGGCATACGAATACAATGCCGCCACCAATCCCAGGTCTTCGAGCAAAAGCGGGCGCAGGCCGAGGATGATGCGTTCGGCTTCCTCCACGGCGCGGATGATGCTCGTCCGTATGCTCTCCAATTTCTGCGCAAGCACCCGGTCGGACACCAAGCCGGTCACCAGAATCGCTTCCAGGTCAATCGAGATGGCGGTCAGCGATTGGCAAACTTCGTCGTGCAGCTCGCGGGCAAAATGGCGGCAACGCTCGTCCTGGGCCACGACCACGCGCCGGATGAGTGCGTTGCGGCGGGATTTGAATCTCTTGATCTCCTCCCGCATGCGGGCGTTGTCAATGAGCAGGCCCAACTGCCGCCCGGTCGCGGCGACCAGTTCGGCTGATCGCTCGTCCAGGTGCTCACCCGGCCCGGCGACGACCCACAGCCGCCCCGACGTCTGGCCTTCCATTTCCACCGGCACACCCAGCCAGGTTGCCCCCCCACCGTCCCGGACTGCCTCGTCCAGAGCAGCGGGGTCGAGCAGCGCCGCCAGCGCCTCCGTGCCGGGTGACTGGCCCGCCGACCACTCCACTTGCAGGCGTAGCACACCCGGCGCCGGCTCCACCAGCCAGCAGAGGCCGGCCGATTGCCCTCCCACGTGGTTCAGCAGGTCGGCCAGCGTCTCCTGCACCTGCTCGTTCAGGCCGGGCGGCCAGCAAGTGGGACACGGCGTCTCTTTCGGTTCTGCGGCTGGTTCTCGTTGCGAATTTATCTCATCCATAGCGCGGGCCTGACCGTAAAAGTGTTCTGTGGCCCGGTCAGGCAGAGGGTATTATCCCTCTATCCGCGCAGATAGTCAACCAACGGGTCACTGATGAGCGGCACGATGGAGGGCAGCATCTTGGGCATCAGGTTATCCATCGCGGCGGGCATCAGGTCGGGCATCTGCTCCTTCATCGAGTCCGGCATCGGCACTCGCTTTTCCACCGCTGCCAGCATGTCCGGCATTACCTTTTCCATCATCCCCGGCATCAGGATGGGGAAGAGAATGGGGAACATTGGTTTCATCGCCTTGAGCATCACCCCGCCGACCGGCCCCAGTTTGCCGATCCCGCGCATCATGCCGCCCATCCCCAGCGGCATGGCGTCCATCATCTGGGGAAAGAGTTCGACAAACAGGTCGGCCATCGGCTCCGGCTTGAGCAGGTTGATCATGGCCTCGAAGGTGGCCCACATGTTCAGGGCGTACTCGGTGGGGTCGTCGTGAGGGATACCGGAGGCGCGGCAGGCCAGAGCGCCCAGGTCAATGATGGGCAGGTCGCGGCCGGTCTTTTCGACCGTGACGCGAAGCTGCACCTGGCAGCAGGGGCAGGTGGAGACGACCGCCTCGGCGTTCACGGCGTCCGCCTCGTCCAGCCGCACGTCGCCGATCTCTTTGGCTATCGCCGGGTCGGCCACCAGGCTGAGCACCGAGCCGCAGCACAGCGATTCGTCCCGGTTGTGCTCCATCTCCACGAACTCGAGGCCGGGAATGGCCCGCAACACCTCGCGCGGCGGCTCGTAGATGCCGCCGGCGCGTCCCATGTGGCAAGAATCGTGCCAGGTGACGCGCATGTTCACCGGCTGGTCAAAGGTCAGGTCGCCGGAGCGGATGCGCTCGGCCAGAATCTCAGAGATGTGTACCGCCTCGAAGGGATAGTAAATCCCCAGTTTGGCCGCCCACTCTGGATAGTATTGCTTCCACACCAGCCAGCAGGCGGGGCAGGTGGTGACTACCCGCTTGACGCCGCGCTTTTTCATGGCGGCGATGTTGTGCTTCATGATTTCCTCGAACGTGTCCCACAGCCCGGCCACCAGCATGGGGATGCCGCAGCAGGCTTCGTCCTCGCCCAGGTAGGTGAACTCGACCCCGGCCTTGTGCAGCAGTTCGGCGGTGGACTGGGCGATGTCCTTTTCCACGTAGGAGGCGGTGCAGCCGGGAAAGTAGCAGGTCTCGGCCTGCTCCGGCAGGTCGCCGATGCTCTCGGCCCAGTCGGCGCGGTCGCTGCGGTAAGCGCCCCAGATGTTGTGCTCCTTGCGCAGGGAAGCACGCATGATCTCGAACGGCGGGAAGGTGAGCCGGTCGTCCTCGTTGACCAGTTTGCCGCGCACCCGCAGCCAACTGGATTCGTTGGGCAGTTCCAGCGGGCACTCTGAGTTGCAGACCTCGCAGGTGGTACAGGCCAGGAAAGCGTCCACCTGCTCCTGGCTCAGTTTGCCGTTCCTCCCGGACATGTACTCTTTCAGGGCGAACCACTTGCCGCGCGGCGACTGTGATTCCCAGCCCCGGCCATAGAACTGGGTGCAGCCCTCCACGCAGTAGCCGCACTGGGCGCAGGCGTAGGCGTACCAGGCCACGTCGTCGGCGATGCCGCGTTTGCCGGATCCCGGGATGCGCTCGCCGACCGGCGACTTTGCCACGTTGCCCACCGTGCGGATGAGCGGCTCGAACGCCCCGGCCAAGCCCATAAAAGTCCCCATCAGGCTGCCATCCAGAATCTTGCCGGGGTTCATGATGCGCTGCGGGTCGACCTCCCGCTTGAACTGGCGCAAGCGGCGCACGCGGTCGGCCCCCAGGATGTGCTCCGCCTCGCGGGCAAAGTAGAGGCCGCTGGCGTAGGCCCGCCCGCCATACTTTTTGGCTTTTTGGATAGTGGAGAGGGAGAGCGCAAAGGCCATGTTGTAGCCAAAGCGGCGCTCGTCGTGGGGGATAAAGCCCAGCAACACGACCTGCGGCTGTTCTCCGCCGGAGAGCATGCCCTCGATGACGAGCGGCTGCTTGACTCCGCCCTCGATGTCCGCCAGAGCTTTGTCCAGACCATCCAGCGGCAGGACGACCTCGCTGGGGATCAGCGACGGCCCCAGCCGCTTGACGTGCATGATCGAGAATCGCTCTCCCCACTCGTGGGCGGCCAGTTCGTCGTTGACCCGCTCGCCGCCGCTTTGGACGACGATGCGTTCCAGGTGCTCCCGCACCTGGCTTTCCCGCGCGGCCGGAAAGACAAAGACCGCCAGGTAGCCAGCGGGCAACCGGGGCGGATGCTCGTCCACCGGGTGGCCGTGCTCCATCTTGAGCGGGAGTTGGTTCTTGAGGCGGGCCATCTCCGGGTTGATGAAAGTGACAGACCAGAGCGGCAACCGTTCCTCGACCACCGCCCGCAGGGCCGCCGTCAGACTGGCCGCATCGGCAAAGAGCGCCCCGATTACCGTCTCCTCCTCCAGCGTCCGCACCCGCAGTGTGATCTGGGTGATGAACCCGGTGATGCCCTCGGCGTCGGCGACGAGATCGAGTTCGTCGCCCGCAAACTCGCGCACCTCCCCGTTGGGCAGCACGACCCGCGCGGAGACGACGTTTTCGGGGAAAGAGCCGTACTCAAAGCTGCCATAACCAAAGCCGCCCTGGGCCAGCCATCCGCCGACGGTGGAGGAGGGGGCGCTGGAGGGATAGAGGCGCAACGCCAGCCCCTGTTTGCCCAATTCCTGCTCCAACTTTTCCCAGACGATGCCCGGTTCGACTGTGACGGTGAGGTTATCCTCGTCCACCGCCACGACATCGCGCATGTACCAGGAGTTGACCGTGAGGCCGCCTTTGACCGGCAGCACGCCGCCGTAGCCGGACGTGGCCCGGCCACGAGGCACGAGGGGGAGGCGATTTCGAGCCGCCCAGTGGACCAGTTCCACCACTTCAGCCTCGTCCTTTGGCTGGACGATGCCGTCGGCCAACGCTTTGCCGATCAACGGCTTGACCAGCGAGGGCATTACTCCCACGTCGTGGCTGTAGATTTTGCGCTCCATTGTGTCGTTGCTAAAGCGGTCGGCGAAGCGTTCGCGCAGCCAGGTTTCTTGACTGGATGTCAATGTTCCCATTATGATTGAATTCCTCCTTGTGGTAAATTGTGGTGTGGCAAGTTGGCAACTTGCCCTACAG
>CAYNVC010000226.1:0-5101 GCA_964400615.1 uncultured Anaerolineales bacterium
CCCGTTGCGGGACGTGATTGACGTGCGTTTCTACTCCGCCGAGGAGCAGTTGGCGTTGCGGGCGCGGCGTGAGGGGCGCGAGTTCACCCGCCAGGTCAAACGGCGGTACGGTGAACCGCTGGGACTCGAATTCGTCCATCCCACGTTCGACGGCATCCGCCGCTGCGTCAATCATTGCGAGTTCTGCTTCGTCGCCCAGATGGGGCCGGGGCTGCGCCGCCCCCTCTACGTCAAAGACGACGATTACCGCTATTCTTTCCTCTTGGGCAACTATATCACGCTGACCAACCTGGATGAATCGGACTGGCAGCGCATCGCCGCGCAACACCTCAGCCCGCTCTACGTCTCGGTCCACGCCACCGCCCCCGGCCTGCGCCGGCGAATGCTCGGCAACCCCTCCGCCCCCGCCGTGCTCCCCCAACTGCGCCGCCTGGCCGGGATGGGAATCGAGTTCCACACCCAGATCGTGCTCCTGCCCGGCCACAACGACGGCCCACACCTGGAGCGCTCCATCGGAGACCTATCCAGCCTGTACCCGGCGCTGCGCTCGATCAGCGTCGTGCCGGTGGGGTTGACCAGGTTCCAGCGCGGCGCATGCCGTATCTACGACGATGCCGAGGCGCGGGCCGTCCTGGAACAAGTGACGGCCTGGCAGGGGCGGCTGCGGAAGCGGTTGGGGGTCAACCTGGTCTATCTCGCCGACGAGTGGTACCTGCGGCTGGGGGAGGCCGTCCCGCCGGCAGAGGCATACGACGGACTCGACCTGACCGAAAACGGCGTCGGGCTGGTGCGGCGCTGGCTGGACGGGTGGACGAGCATCGAGCAACAAATCGCCATTCGCCATTCGCAATTCGCCATTTCGCTAGTGACAGGAACGCTCTTTGCCCCGTTGCTGCGCTCCCTGGTGACGGCCCCATCAGTCGAGGTCGTGCCGGTGGTCAACCACTTTTTCGGTACGACGGTGACGGTGGCAGGACTGTTGACCGGGCAGGACGTGATCGAACAACTAAGCTCCCACCAATTGGGCGAGCGGGTGCTCCTTCCTCCAGCGATGTTTGGCGGGCCGGAGGGGCAATCGCTGGACGAAATGTGGCCGGAGGACGTGGGAGAGGCATTGGGGCGGGACGTATTCTTGATCAACGTGCCGGACTGCTGCGGGTGAGCGCCTGCAACAGCGCGAACGTGATCACCATCGCCGCCAGCCCGCCGCCATCGAAGAGGACGAAACGGTAGCCGGTCGTCGCCAGCGCGGGGTGGCCCGGCGGCAGCGCCAGCAGCATCCACGACTCGCCGCCCAACCCAATCGCCTGCTGCACGATGATGATCAAAAGCAGCCAACGGTAGCGGAGCGGGTTCCAGATCGCCAGCGGGTAGGTCACGTTCCACATCAGGAACAAGATCCCCATCCCGCGCACCAGCGCCTCCCCCGCCACCCCGCTCACCTCGAAACCGGGGGCATACGCTCCCGGTCTGACGATGAACGCCAGCGCACATTGAACGTTGAACAGAAACACCACGCCCAGCGCCAGCCGGGTTGCCCAAAGAGCGGCCCGTTTACAGTCCATCCCATCACCTCCGGAGAAAATAATGTCGCGGGCGGGGACGCTCGCATGCGGCCAGGATGGCCGCGTTCCGTCGGGGGGCGCAGGCGGCCACGCTCGCATGCGGCCAGGATGGCCGCGTTCCGTCGGGGGGCACGGGCGGGGACGCTCGCAGGCGGCCAGGATGGCCGCGTTCCGTCGGGGGGCGCAGGCGGGGACGCTCGCAGGCGGCCAGGATGGCCGCGTTCCGTCGGGGGGCACAGGCGGCCAGGATGGCCGCGTTCCAAAGATAGCCGCGTTCCAACCAAAAGGAGCACATTGATATGGCACGAGAAAAAATTCCATACTTTATCAACCCGGCCGACGGCGTCAGGCTGACCCAAATGCCCGGGCTGGAGACGACCATCCTCACCGGCCTCCACGGCGAGAAAATGATGATGGTGCTCAACGCTACGCTGCCCGGACACACCGTGCCGATTCATTCCCATCCACACGAGCAGATTGGCATAGTATACGCCGGCAAGGCCGTGCTGCGCATCGGAGACGAGGAGCGAATCGTGGAAAAGGGTGACTTGTACCGCATACCCTCCAACGTTCCCCACGGCGATACCTGCATCGGCGCGGAACCATTCGTTATGCTGGACATTTTCTATCCTGTGCGAGGGGATTTTATAGAAAATCTCGGCCCAGCGCCACAGGCAAAAGATTAACGAGTCCGGCAAATTTTGATTTCCCTGTCCAGGGACGCAGGCTAACGCAGATTGATCGAGCCAGGTCTGCAAAGTCGGCGTCAGTCTGCGTCCTGGCACAGTGCGCACTAACTCCAATAAGCATACACCTGCACCAATCTCATCCCGTCATCCAACACTGTTATCACCACCTCCGCGTAAGCCGCTCCCTCCCCCGGCTCGATCACGTACCTGGTAATATGCTCGTCCACCATTTCCGGCGCACTCTCTCTCAACCCGGGCGAGTCGTTTACCCACTGTTCAATATCGCCCTGCGGAGCCTGGAATGTCACGCGAAACGCTCGCGTAAACGCCGAACCACCGGTAACGACATCAATTTCTCGAGCGGATTTGGGGAACGGAGCCAACCTCCCCCACCCCAGGACAATTTCGATGGCGCTGTCCACGTCAGTCTGGCGACGAGCAGGTTCGCCCCTTCCTTTCCCCACGAGCAGCAACGCCCCCAGAACGACGATTGTGGCAAACGTCACTGCGGCAACAGTTACCAGGCACGTCCTGGGTCTCATCCCGGCTTCCTCTTCCACGCAGCAAACACCGCCCAGCCGATCACCGCCCCCCAGGTGAGGAGGCTCACCGCCAGCCCCACCCGCCAGGGAGGCGACACAAACCGCATCCGCACGACGTGTTCGCCCGGCGGGAGCAGAACCGCGCGGAAGGCGTAATCGGCCCGCAGCAGTTCGGCCGGAGCGCCGTCCACGTCCACCCGCCAGCCGGGGTAGTAGACGTCGCTCAGCAGGAGAAAGCCGCTCACGGGAGTCGTCGCCGCCAGCTCGACATGGTTCAGCCCATAGCCGGCGAACGAGACGCGCCTCTCACCCGCACCTGGCGCGGCGTGCAGCGGTTCACCCCGCTCCACAATCACCGTCTGCACAGGGTCGAATCCGGGCGCGTGGATCGCCTGCCAGGCGGCAGCGTGGTCGCTCACCACCTGCGAGCGGTAGACCAGAAAAGCGCGGGGCAGCGCCGCCGTGTTCAGGTAGACGTCAATCTCTGGGTCGGCGGTATAGACCGGGACCAGCCGCTCGTCGCCGGGCGGCGCTCCCTTGTCCGCCAGGACGTATTTGACCCCCAGCAAATCGTAGAGCGGAGCGCCCCGCTCCCCCACCGCCCAGCGATAAGCCTGGTACGGGGCCAGGCCCAGCGGGTTGTAGATGCCGCCAATGTCGTAGAGGCCGTGCACCAGCGCCGCGTCCGGCTGCCAGGCTCCCGTGGCCGCTTCGATGCGGAACAGGTTGGGGTCCTGGCGCAGAAAAGCGACGACTTGCGGGTGAGCAAATCCCAGCGTTGGATCGTTCGGCTCCACTTCCACGGTCGAACCGAGGCCGATCAAATCAACCGCCAGGAGCAGCGGGAGCAGCCAGGCCGCCCAACGGAACCGGCCAGCGAGCCAGAGGAGCGCCCCGCTCAGCCACAGCAACGCAGCGGCGGCGACGATGCTGCCGGTGGCCTGCGGGACGCGGTCGGGCGGGGGAAGTGTCCGCGCCAGGGGCAGCCCCACGGCCAGCAGCACCACCCCGGCGAGCAATGCGCCCAGCCCTACCCAGGCCGCAGAGTCCCCGGTAGACCTCGGAAATCTCGATACCCTGTCCAGCCCATAGGCCGCCAGCGCAGCCAGTCCCAGGTCGGCCAGCAGAATCAGCCGCGCCGGAACCCGCACCTGGTCGAATGTAGGCGCGTAACGATAAAGCAGCCCATAGAGCGGCGTGTAACGGCCCAGCGCCAGCGCAAAGGACAGAGGGACGAGGACAATAAAGAAATAGAACGGAAAACGTGAAACGCGCTGCGTGATGCGCGAGACGAGGGCAAAAACGGCCAGCACGAGAGTCGCCACGCCCGCGTATCCCACCTCGACCCGATCCCACTCGCCCCAGAAACCGGCCGGGCCGCGCCCGTAAAAATTGGGGGCCAGCAAGCCGACCAGGGCGCGGGGCGGCAGCGAGTAACGGGTGGCCTCGTCGTAAGATAAATGGCCGCGCCCGGTGTGTCCGGCCATCTCCCAGGCCGGGAACAGGGTCAGCGCCGCCCCCCCCACCCCCACGGCGACGATGAGGGCGAACAGGGCCAGGGTGCGTAATTCACGCCGCACGCCGCGCCGCCGGTCCAGCGCCAGCCGGTAGAGCAGGTAGAGCAGCAGGGTCAGGGCCAGAAAGAGCAACATCTGGCCGTGACCGGCCAGCGCCGCCAGCGCCAGCACCGCGCCCGCTCCCAGCGCCCATCCGGCCCGCCCGCCGGTCAAGGCGCGATGGGTCAGCAACAGGAGCAGGGGCAGCCAGGCGGCGGTGGCATCGAGGTTCAGGTTGCCGACGTGGGTCAGGAACAGATCGGAGAGGGCGAAAGCGATCCCGCCAAACAGCGCGGCGCTCCGGCGCAACCCCAGCCCCCGCGCCAGGGCGAACGTACCCGCCCCCGCCAGCCAGACGTGGAAGACGGCCAACCCCTCCATCACCGCGTAGGAAGGTTCGCCGCACAAAAAGAGCAGCAGGTTGACGGGGTAGAAAACGCCGGATTGGTTGTCGGCGACGAAGGGAGCGCCGCTGTAGAGGTATGGGTTCCAGAGAGGGACGACGCCCGCCCGCAGGCTGCGAGCGGCGAAGCGGTAGAGCGGCCAGAGGAAAGAGACCAGGTCGCCGCCGCCGCGCGGGATCCAGCGCCCGGCCAGGATCAGCGGCCAGAAAAAGGCCGCGACGACCAGCGCCAGCAGCGCCAGAGCAGCCCAATCGAGAAATCTCCGTTCCTCAGTCATTGTTCATTGGTCATTGGTCATTGGTCATTGTTCATTGGTCATTGGTCATTGTTCATTGGTCATTGCTC
>CAYNVC010000227.1:0-5093 GCA_964400615.1 uncultured Anaerolineales bacterium
GCGGCTTGAGCCTCTTTTGAGCCTTTTGGACGGCTGAAGCCGTCACTAGAAACAAAAATGCCAGTGTCCAGAAGCAAAGTAGACCCGGTGCTTGCCTGCCGGCTGATACATCCAGGTGCGCTCATTCGCTAGATTCCCAATTCGTTCTAGTATCCCCCCACCAGCTCCAAATACTCCACCGGCATATACCGCAAATCCCACGAAAGCACCAGCCCGTCCACGCCCGCCCCGTGGAGCGCGGCCAGGTCGGCCCGGATTTGCGGCGGCGAGAGGCGAGTGACACCCTCTATCTCGACCAACTCGATCCCGGCCAGCAACGTCCCCACGCCCGCCGTGCGGCCCCGCTCGACCTCGGCGGCCAGGGCCTGCGGTGGCAATCCCTCCGACAATCCCATCTCGAACGGCATCCCCGCCGGCGCCCAGGTGTGGCCGTAGAGCATCAGCTTGACCCAATCGCCGAGAGCAGAGAGAGCGCCCAAGTCCTGCCCCACCGGCGCGGCCAGCGAAGGGGCAAAACAATCCAGCCCCACGCTCAACCCGGCGCTGCGAATCATCCCGGCGGCCTGCGCCACGACGCGGGTGATATTATCGGCCTTGCCGGCAGACGCCGCGTCTGCGGACGGGTAGCGAATGCGGTCGAGAAAAATTCCATCGTAGAGACCAGAGCGCACCGCCCGCTCCAATCGTCGCAGCACCGCCTCCTGCACCGCCGCAGAATCGGGACGCAAAAAGGTAAACTCTGGCAGCCCGCCAAATCCCGCCACCGGTTCCCCGTCCGCACCGGCCACGCGCCACTCGGGCCGCGCGGACACCTCTCCCCACCCCACCAACAGCGGGTGCCACTGATAGAGCCGCACGCCGGCCCGCTCGCACATCCCACGGCAGACCTGCGCCAGTTCCGGCCCCACGTCCCACCCAATCAGCAGGTCGGTGACGGGCAGCAGGTCGAACGTCTCCCGCAGCCGCGCCCGTACCCGGCCCGCCTCTGGCGCGACGAAATCAGAGCCGCCTTCCAGATACTGCACCGCGAGTATGCTCATCCGATTGCCGTCCCACACGATTCGCGTACCACCAGCTCCACCGGCAACACCTCGCGGCAGAGGGAAACCTCTTGGTCATCCTCGGCCTCGAGGCGCTGGATCAAATACTCGGCTGCCACCGCCCCCATCTCTGTCAACGGTTGGCGCAGGGTCGTCAGGCGGGGGTACATCCAGCGCCCAAAAGCCTCGTCGTCGAAACCGATCACAGCCACGTCCTGCGGCACGCGCAGCCCAAGCCGCTGCAATTCACCGATCACCCGCGCAGCGTAGAAATCGTCGAAAGCGACCACCGCCGTCGTGCCGTCGTTCACCATCTCGTCCATCGGCAGAGGGGACTTGTAATCGGCCAGCTCGTAGACCACAGGAGCAAGCCCCGCCTCTTCCATCACCGCGCTGTAGCCGCGCAACCGGTCACGGGCGTTATAGTTCCCGTATCCGGGCATCAGGTAGGATACATGGGTGTGGCCCAGATCCAACAAATAGCGCGTCGCCGTCATCGCACCGCCGCACCCGTCACTATCCACGTAACTCACCCCCTCGCGCCTGGGGGCTGCGCCAAACAGAACGTAGGGCATGTCGCTCAACACGTTCGCCAACAATTCAAATTGGGCCGGATCGGGCGCCATCACGACCAGCCCATCTATAGCGCCGTCCCTCATGATACGCTGCAACGACTCTTCACTCAGTTCGTCGTCGGACAGGTGAATGTAGTAGAGTTTGTAATCCGCCTCCGCCGCAGCCTGCATCAAGACGTACAACGGCTCACTAAAGTAGCGGACGGGGAGCAGTTCTTCAAAAAAGGGCATCACCAGCACGCCAATGGCGCGGCTGGCTCCGCGCAGGCGACGGGCGGCGTAGCTGGGAACGTAACCGATGGCACGGGCAGCCTCTTCCACGCGCTGGCGCGTCTCCTCGCTCACGCGCCCCTTGTGGTTGAGCGCGTTCGAGGCGACGCTGATGGAAACTCTGGCCCTGGCGGCGACTTCTCGAATGGTCGGCTTGGACATATCGCTGATTGCGAAAACGTTTTTGCAAGGGGTCAAAAACAGGCCCGGTTCAACTCGTTACTATTTGGGATCTCATCTACAGGGGCGCGTTGCAGAAACGTTTCTGCAATCATTATACAACAGAAAAATGGGGATGTCAAGCCAGGAGCAGCAAATGGCCTTGACAATCAACGGTTTTGCCGTATACTATTCAATTGTGAACGTCAAACCCAGCGCTTTCTACCTCGCGCGCAAGGAGGTGATGACTCGACACGATAACATAACCTGCTACCCCAACATTTATGCAAACACTTTAGATTTAGGAGGAGAAAAGAAATGAAAGCATTACGTACCTTTAGCATCGTGGTGGTACTGGTCATGGTTGCCGGCATAGTGGCAGCCTGCGGCGGGCCAACCACGACCGAGGCACCCGCCCCCACCGAGCCCCCGGCAGCGACCGAGGCCCCAGCAGCGACCGAGGCCCCGGCAGCAACGGAGGCCCCAGCCGAAGCCGAGGCTCTGATCATCGGCACGACCGACTCGATCACCGACCTCGACCCGGCGAACGCCTACGACTTTCACACCTGGGAAATGTTCCACAACACGATGGACACCCTGCTCACCTACGTCCCCGGGACGACCGAGCTTCAACCCGGTCTGGCCGAGTCATACGAAGTAAGTGACGACGGGCTGGAATACACCTTCAAACTGCGCCAGGGATTGAAATTCCCCGATGGTGCCGATTTTAACGCCGACGCCGTCGTCTGGTCCATCAACCGCGTCATGCGGCTGGAAGGTGACCCCAACTGGCTGGTTACATCCTTCGTAGATAGCGTGGAGAAGGTGGACGACTATACAGTCAAGTTCATCCTCCAGAACCCGGTGGGGTTCTTCCCCTTGCTGGTCGCCACCCAGCCCTACACACCAGTCAGCCCAGATTGCTACTCGGCAGACGAGTTCGACGTGGATAGCACCTGCGGCGGCATTGGTCACTATGTGATCAAGAACTGGGAACGGGACGTGGAGATGGATCTGGAAGCCAACCCCGACTACTACGGCGACGCGCCAGCCTGGCCGAAAGTGATCGTGCGCTACTTTGCCGACTCCACCGCCATGCGGCTCGCCCTCGAAGCCGGTGACATTGACATCGCATGGAAGACACTGACCCCGTCCGATTACTCGGACTTTCGCGACAACGACAACTACAACCTGTACGAAGGCTCCGGCCCCTACATCCGCTACGTCTGCTTCAACACCACCACCCCGCCCTTCGACAACGCCAAGGTGCGCCAGGCCCTTTCTCTCGCTATTGACCGCGACGAGATCTCGAACACCGTCTTCCAGGGCACACACCAGAACCTCTACAGCATGGTGCCGGCCGGGATGTTTGGTCACATAGACGCCTTCCCGGAGCGGGATCTGGACCAGGCCAAAGCACTGCTGGCCGAAGCCGGATTCGACGAGGACAACCCGCTGGTGATGGATCTGTGGTGGACACCTGACCACTACGGCCCGACCGAGGGTGACGTAGTATCCGTCATCAAAGCAGCCTGGGAAGAGACCGGCGTGGTGCAGGTCAACCTGCAATCCGCCGAGTGGGCCACCTACACCGACTACTTTGGTCCCGGCACAATGCCCACCTTCCTGCTGGGCTGGTACCCCGACTACCTGGATCCCGACAACTACACCTCCGCCTTCGCCGAGTGCGGCACGTCCGACGACATCGGTATCTTTTACTGCAACGACGACATGGACGAACTGCTGCACGGAGCACGGCTCTCCACCGACATGGACGAGCGGGCAGACCTGTACAAACAGGTACAAGAGTTGTGGACCACCGAGGCCCCAACCATCCCCTTCACCCAGGGGCTGCTGCTTGTCGTGACCCAAAAGAACGTCAGCGGCGTCACACTGGATCCGACCCTGTTCTTGCACTACTTTACACTGAGCAAGTAGTAGACGAGGGCACATAGACCAAGACACTGGGAGGGGTTTTGATGGGATTTTCCCTTCGAAACCCCTCCCCCCTTTTGGATTTGGAGATTTGAGCCTCCTGCCACGACAAATCCAGATCACCCAACATGAGAGTGCAAGTGTTGTTGCTCCTAACTGGATTGTCAAATTCCGTCCCAGGCACTGGATATTGCTATCCGGCGACACCTGGTCACTAGCCCAAATCTAAAATCACCAAATCTGAAATCAACCAAGGTGGAACTATGAGTTCACTGCGAGCCTATATCATTACCCGGATTCTACTCACAATCCCGATGGTACTAATTCTGCTCATCCTGGTCTTTATCCTGCTGCGCGTCATGCCGGGCGACCCGATCAGAGCCGCAATGCGCCCCGGAGTACCAGAAGAGTACCTGGATCAAATTCGGCACGCCCAGGGCCTGGACCGGCCTATGGTGATCAACTTGCGCGGCAGTTGGGCCACGGTGAAAGAGCCGGTGGTCGTGCTGTACGACGAGCACGCCATCACCAGCCCCCTCACGATGCTGGCGCTGGAGGGAGATCGGATGTCAATCACCGACCGCTACACCGAGGGAGGGCAGGATTGGCTGCGCGTCTCCATCGGAGAAGGCGTGCCGGTTTGGGCAGACAAAGACAAACTGGACTGGCTGCGGCGGGTCGAGTTTCACTTTGCGCCAGTCGAGGATGCCGGAAGCCCCCCCGCTGAAGGAAATTGGGAACAAGTGACCATGCTCAAGGGCGGGCTGGAGGGCTGGGCACCCACCTCGAACTTTGAGGTCCACGTCAATCCCTTCGACAGCCAATTCTTTAACTACCTGTGGGGCCTGATCGCCCATTTTGACCTGGGGCATTCGATCACACTGCGGGGCCGCCCCATAGCTGCCGATCTGGTGCTCAAACTCCCGGCCACCGTAGAACTCAGCCTGGCCGGTATGCTGGTAGCCACAGTGGTGGGTGTGTTCACCGGCGCTTACGCTGCCCAAAAGCGCCGCAGCGCTGCCGATTACTCGCTGCGTATCTACAGCATCGTCGCCTACGCCATCCCCGTCTTTTGGCTAGGGTTGATGTTCCAACTCATCTTTAGCGTCTGGCT
>CAYNVC010000228.1:0-5085 GCA_964400615.1 uncultured Anaerolineales bacterium
GAATTTTTGTCAAAGGAGAGTTGTAATGTTCAAATCAGTACCCTCAAGCGTAGATTTCGTGGCCCAGGAGCACGAGATCCTCGATTTCTGGCAGGAAACGGACGCCTTTAACAAATTGGTTCAATTGCGCAAGGACGGCCCGCGCTGGTCGTTCATTGATGGCCCCATCACGGCCAACAACCCCATGGGCGTCCATCACGGTTGGGGACGCACCTACAAAGACCTGTACCATCGCTTTTGGGGGATGAAGGGATACCACACCCGCTACCAGAACGGCTTTGATTGCCAGGGCCTGTGGGTCGAGGTCGAGGTGGAAAAAGAACTGGGCTTTGAATCCAAGCGCAACATCGAGGAGTACGGCGTCGCCCGCTTTGTGCGCAAGTGCAAGCAGCGGGTGCTCAATTATGCCGCAGTCCAGACCGGGCAATCCATCCGCCTGGGGTACTGGATGGACTGGAACGACCCCGATTTTCTGCGCGAGTTGGCCGCCAAACTGGAGGAGGACCCGGAGCAGACCATCACCGTTCCAGGGCCAGAAGGCCCCGTGACCGGCACGGTCGAGCAGATCGTCGCCCACCTGGGGTTGCCGGAACTGGGCGGCTCATATTTTACCTTTTCCACCGAAAACAATTACATGATCTGGACGATGCTCAAGCGCTGCTACGAACGGGGCTGGCTCTACAAAGGGCGCGACGTGATGCCCTGGTGCCCGCGCTGCGCCACCGGAATCAGCCAGCACGAGATCGTCACCGAGGGATACCGCGAGATGACCCACCCCAGCGTCACGCTCCGCTTCCCGCTGCGCGGGCGACCGGGGGAGAGCCTCCTCGTCTGGACTACTACCCCCTGGACTCTGACCAGCAACGTGGCGGCGGCGGTGGGGCCGGAACTGACCTATGCCAAAGTGCGCCAGGGTGACGAGGTCTTTTACCTCTCCAAAGGCGCGCTCGCCATCCTCGAGGGCAAGTACCAGGTGTTGGAAGAAATGCCCGGCGCGGCGCTGGAGGGCTGGACTTATGATGGCCCCTTCGACGAGTTGGAGGCCCAGCAGGCCGCCGGTGGCCCGCAGGCCCATCGCGTGCTCCTGTGGGACGAGGTCGGCGAAGCGGAAGGGACCGGCATCGTCCACATCGCCCCCGGCTGCGGCGCGGAGGACTTTGAGTTGAGCAAAGAGACGGGCATCCCCGCCATCGCCCCGCTGGACGAGGAGGGATTCTTCCTGGAGGGGTTCGGCCCCTTTACCGGCGTCAACGTCCTGGAGAGCGCCGAACGGGTGTTCGACAACCTGCGCGAAAAAGGCATCCTCTACAAAGTGGAGGACTATACTCACCGCTACCCCGTTTGCTGGCGCTGCGGCACAGACCTGGTCTTTCGCCTGGTGGACGAGTGGTTCATCTCGATGGACGAGCTGCGCCACGACATGATCGAGGTCACGAAACAAATCCGCTGGATTCCCTCCTTTGGCCTCGACCGCGAGTTGGATTGGCTGCGCAACATGCACGATTGGATGATCAGCAAAAAGCGGTACTGGGGACTGGCGCTTCCCATCTGGGAGTGCGAACAGTGCGGCCATTTCGAGGTCATCGGCGACGAGCACGAGCTGGAGGAGCGGGCCGTCTCCGGTTGGGACGAGTTCGCCGGACACACCCCCCACAAACCCTGGATCGACGTGGTGCACATCACCTGTCCCAAATGCGGCGCGGAAATGAGCCGCATACCAGACGTGGGCAATCCCTGGCTCGACGCCGGAATAGTCAGCTTTAGCACGCTCCAATACCGCACCAATCCAGAGTACTGGCAAAAGTGGTTCCCCGCCGATTGGATCAGCGAATCTTTCCCCGGCCAGTTCCGCAACTGGTTCTACAGCCTCCTGGCGATGGCGACCGTATTGGAGAACAAGCCGCCCTTTATGAGCGT
This sequence comes from uncultured Anaerolineales bacterium, assembly GCA_964400615.1. Lineage (GTDB taxonomy): Bacteria > Chloroflexota > Anaerolineae > B4-G1 > B4-G1 > B4-G1. The sequence goes on from CAYNVC010000228.1 coordinate 1,918, forward strand.
CTTTAGCTACGCCCTGCTCATGGCCGAGGATGGTCAACAGATGCACAAATCCTGGGGCAACGCCATCGAGTTCAACGAGGCCGCCGACAGGATGGGCGTGGACGTGATGCGCTGGCTCTACTGCCGCCAGAAACCGGAGAACAACCTCCTCTTTGGCTATGGCAAAGCGGACGAGGTGCGGCGACAGTTCTTGATCCCGTTGTGGAACGTCTATTCGTTCTTTGTCACATACGCCAACATTGACGGCTGGGAACCGGCCGAATCTACGAATGGGCAGGTGGGCGAATCTGCGAGTGTGTTGGATCGTTGGATTCTGATCCGCTTGAACCAGGTGGTGGCCCAGGTGAGCGACTCGCTGGAGAACTATGACGCTTACGGGGCGACGCTGGCGGTGGAGCCGTTCCTGGACGACCTGACCAACTGGTACGTGCGCCGCAGCCGGCGCCGCTTTTGGAAGAGTGAGCATGACGCGGACAAGAGTGGGGCCTACGCTACTCTCTATCGAATCTTGACGACGCTCTGCCGGCTGCTGGCTCCTTTTACCCCCTTTGTCACCGAGGCGATGTACCAGAACCTGGTGCGCTCCGTGGACGCCCAAGCGCCGCAGAGCGTTCATCACACCGCCTGGCCCCAGGCGGACGCGGCGGCGCTGGACGATGATCTGCTGGCCCAGATGGCACTGGCGCGGCAGGTCGTCGCACTGGGCCACTCGGCCCGCAACAGCCAGAACGTCAAACTGCGCCAGCCACTGGCCCGCGCGTTGATTCACCTGGAGCCGGGCAGCGGCGAGTTGGATGCGGAGATGGTCGCGTTGGTGCAGGACGAGCTGAACGTCAAACAGATCGAGTTTGTGGAGGACGGGAGCACCCTGGTGGCTTATCGCCTGCTGCCGGATAACAAAGTGCTCGGCCCGCGCTTTGGCAAGCGCTTCCCGGCGCTGCGGGCTGCGCTGGCATCACTGGAACCGGCGCCAACGGTCAAGCGCTTGCGGGCCGGACTGCCGCTATCTCTCCAGGTGGAAGGTAAAGAGGTCGAGTTGCTGCCCGCCGAGGTGCTGGTGCGGGAGGAACCTCGAGAGGGGTTGTCCGTGGCCTCCGAACGAGGCGTCACCGTCGCCGTGGACACCGTCCTCACCCCCGAGCTGATCGGCGAAGGGCTGGCCCGCGAGGTGGTGCGGCGGATACAGAGCTTGCGCAAGAAAGCGGGTTTCGACCTGGACGACCGTATCGTCGCCACGTATCAGGCTGAAGGGGAGCTGGCCGAGGCAATCGAGGCGTGGCGCGATTTTATCGCCGCCGAAACGCTGAGCCTCGAGCTGCGGGCCGGGCCTCCGGAGGAGGGGGCCGCCGCGGCACAAGAGCGGGTCGCCGGAAGCCCGCTGGGCCTGGGCATCCGCCGGGCGTAACGGGTGGGAACGCGGGTATCTCGGATGTTCGTCAATGTCCCACAACCCGCGTTCTCGATTCGTTCTTGCCCAGGGCTGTTCAATTCTATACAGCGGTTGAAACCGCCCTTGGCGGGCCGTTGGCCGGCGGCAGCGTCCATGCAGATGGACGCCCGGCTTCAGCCCGCTAGCGGTGACTTGAGTCGCAGATCAGAATCGAACAGCCCTGCCTTCTTGCCAATTCCAGTCGAGTGGGGTAAAATATACTTCCCCCGACAATCTGGGCGGGAGGAGTGGATATGCCTTTCTCGTATGAAAGAGCCAAACAAGAACTATTGAAAGAACAGATCGAGCTACAGGAGCAATTGGAGCAGCTAGAGGCCACCGAGTACGAAGGCGTCGGCTACAGCAACCACATGGCTGACGATGGCACCGAGGCGTTCGATCAGGCTGTGGACGTATCGCTCAAGCGCAAGATCAAGGCCACGTTAGAACAGGTGGACGTGGCGCTTGCCAAATTCGAAGACGGCACCTATGGTATCTGTGAGGACTGCGGGGCCAGGATAGACCGTGCTCGCCTGGAGGCTTTGCCCCAGGCGAGATACTGTTTGGATTGCCAATCACGCCACGAGCACAATGGCGCACGACAGGTGGCCTAGTTGAAGCTGTCGAGAGATACCTGGGTATTGCCGGCCGTAGCAGCGTTGGTTCTGCTTCTGGACCGGGTCAGCAAGCACATGGTGGCGACCCGGTTGGCGGTGGGCCAATCGTGGGACGTTGCTCCCTGGCTGACCCCTATCCTGCGCATCACCCACGTCACCAACACCGGTGCTGCCTTTGGTCTGTTTCCCAATTGGGGCGGCTTTTTTGTCATCATCGGTGTCGTCGTCATCACGGCGATCCTCTTTTACCAACAACACGTCTCCACCGGGCAATGGCTGGTGCGGGCGGCGCTGGGCCTCCAACTCGGCGGAGCTTGTGGCAACTTGTTCGACCGGCTGACTCAAGGGGCGGTGGTGGATTTCATTGATCTCAACTTTTGGCCGTTGCGCCAGTGGCCGGTCTCGAACATAGCGGATGTATCCATAGTCACCGGCACCTGCCTGCTGGTATTTTTGATGTGGTGGGCAGAGCGGCGCGAAAGTGACCAGCAAGCAATCGTGGACTCGAGCCGCTGAACTGGCGACATTCTGGCGTTCGAACATTGCAAACAGGGCTTGCCTTTTGACGAGGTAGGCCCTGTTTTGTTTGAGACTGGAACCTGGCAAATCCTGGTTTCCCTGGCCGGGGACACGGAAAAACGCAGGTGAATCGAGGTAAATCCGCGCCAGTCGGCGCTAGTCCACGTCCTGGCTACGAAATTCGCAGTTTGCCAGTGCCCAGGTAGAGAACCACGAGGAAAAGGAGAGGAAAAATGAACACCAAATATTATTTCTATCGTCTCACCCGTGTGATAGCAGTTTTGACCATGATTTGGGCCATGCTGGCCCCGGCGACGAGCGCGGCCTCACCGCCCCGCCAACCGGCCAGCGAGTGGAACCCCAGCGCGTTACCTGCGTGGTGGGCCGCTCCGCCCCCGGCTCCGGCGCTGGAGCCTCAACCCGCCAAGCTGCTTCTCGCGGGCGGCTCCACCATCAGCGGCACCCTCTCCGTCGCCGACACCTGGGGGCCGGGCGTCATCACCGTCACCGGCGACATCACCATTACCCCCGGTACGGTCATCACCGTCGCCGCCAACACCACGGTGCAGATGACGTTCAACGATGGTTTGAATAGTGGCGTGG
>CAYNVC010000229.1:0-5081 GCA_964400615.1 uncultured Anaerolineales bacterium
CGTAGTAGCGGCTTGAGCCGCTTTTGAGCCTTTTGGACGGCTGAAGCCGTCACTACGAACAAAAACGCCAGTGTCCAGTCAATATGAAATGCGGTTGCACAGATCGGCATCCCGTGATAAAATGAGGCATCACTCACAGCCTCAACTGAGGCTACAAGGAGGAGCCTTATGGCTTTGATCGGAGTGCGCGAGCTGCGGGAGCAGGCCAACGAGGTGATTCGGCGGGTGCGCCACGACCGCGCCGAGTACGTGGTCACGTACCGGGGGCGGCCCGTGGCCGTCATTTTGCCTCTGGATGCCGGAAAGGCAGAGAGGGAGATGACCAGAGCCAGCAAGAAAGCTATCCTCGGTGGTTGGGAGCGTTACGAATCCCTGGTTCATGAACTCGGTCGCGCCTGGCCGGTGGACATTTCGACCCAGGCCGCGCTGGATGCCGTTCGGCGCTGAGGGGGGGGGATGTACACCATTGACGCCAGTGTTCACGTCAGCGCGTTGAACCTCGCCGAGGCTGATTCTGCCGCCAGCCGGGAGTTTTTGGCTCTGTTGCAACGGTACCGGGTTCCTTTGTTTTGCCCCACGTTGTTGTTGGTCGAGGTTGCCGCTGCTGTGGCGCGGGTTTTTGATGATTCCAGGCGCGCTTTGGCCCTGGCTGCTGCTTTGCGCGGTATACCTACTCAGACCCTGGTGCCGCTGGACGACGTCCTGGCAGACCGCGCCACCGACTTGGCGGCGCGAGCGCGATTGCGCGGGGCGGATGCGGTCTATGCCGCCGTGGCTCAACGGTACGGTACTACCCTGGTCACTCTCGACCGTCAGCAACTCGACCGTCTCTCACCAGTGGTGCGGACCGCTCGCCCCACCGAGGCGCTGGATGAGATGCGGCGCAAATACTTGAATCAATAAAGGTGACAAAATGGCAGATGTAACCGTAGCTGAACTATTCGAGATGGCGATTGACGCCGAGCGGGCCGCCGAAAAGCTGTATCACGGGCTGGCTGCCATGTTCGCGCATCACCCGCAGGTGGCGGACTTTTGGAAAGAGTACGCCGCCGAGGAGGACGGGCACGCCGTCTGGCTGGCCCGCATTCGAGACGGCTTGAGCCAGGAATCGCTGTCCGCGCCGGCCGACCCGACCACGCTGCAAGAGGCGCGGGCCGCGCTCCAGGTTTCCGTGGAGCGGGCGTTGGCCCAGGTTCACGATTTGGAGGACGCTTACCAGTTGGTGGACGAGATAGAGAACGCCGAGACCAACGCCGTCTTTGATTTTCTCATCACCCACTTTTCCGCCGACGCCAAAACGCAGACTTTTTTGAGATCGCAGCTAAAAGACCACATCGCCAAATTGATGATTGACTTTCCGACCCAATTCAAGGGGGCCAGGATGCGGCGCAAGGTCAAGGTGCTGAACCGGGCGGCGAAAGGTTAAACTGGCGAAAATTCGTGATGCAGTGGCAATACACACCCTACGTCATTCCAATCCTGGTATCGGTCTTTATCTCTGGCGCGTTGATGCTGTGGGGGTATCGCCGCGTCCCCGCCCCCGGCGCGGGCTGGTTCACCGCCCTGATGCTTTCGGCATTTTGGTGGGGGCTGTTCTACAGCCTGGAGATGGTCAGCACTGACCTGCGGGCGACGCTCCTCTGGTCCAAGATACAGTACCTGGGGTCGGTCTCACTGACTGTGGAATGGCTGGCCCTGGTGTTGACCTATACCGGCCAGCGGGAGCGGCTGACCACCCGCAACGTGGCACTGCTCTTTATCATACCCCTGATCACGCTGGCGCTGACCTGGACCAACGAGTACCACGAATTGGTCTGGGCGAACGTGGGGCTGGCGAGCGGGATACCGTTCAACGCCCTCAGCTTTACCCCAGGCCCCTGGTATTGGGTCAACATCGCCTATTCCTACGCCCTCTTTGTGATCAGCGCCATCATACTGCTGGTCGCCTTTACGCGCTCGACGCCCCTCTACCGGCGGCAGATCGTTTTCCTGCTCCTCTTTTCCCTCCTGACCTGGGTGGGGAATCTGGCCTATACAGTCGGCCTGTCGCCGCAGGGCATTAACCTGACGCCGATCACTTTTGCGGTGAGCGGACTGTTGATCGCCTGGGGGCTGTTCCGCTACCGCATATTGGATATTGCGCCGGTGGCCCGTGACACAATCGTCGAGGGCATGAGCGACGGCGTGATCGTGCTGGACCCGCAGAACCGGGTGGTTGACCTCAACCCGGCGGCCCAGGCGCTGACCGGTCACGCGCTGTCCGACGCGATTGGGCAGCCCGTCGCCCAGATCCTATCCGCCTGGCCCGATTTGTTGGAATCGTGCCGGGAGCGGGAAGCGGAGGCGGGCATTCACACCGAGGTCGCGCTAGAGATAGCCGGGAAAGGGCAAAGCGTCTTTGATCTGCGCGTCTCCCCCCTGCGAGACCGGCGCGGACGGATGACCGGGCGGCTGATGCTCTGGCACGACATCACCGAGATAAAGCGGGCCGAGGAAGAGCTGCGCAAGCTCTCGCGGGCGGTCGAGCAGAGCGGCAGCGCCATCATCATCACCGACCTGGAGGGCAACATCGAGTTCGTCAACCCCGCCTTTTCGCGCGTCACCGGCTACACGTTCGAGGAGGCCATTGGGCAAAACACGCGCATTCTCAAATCGGGGGAACATCCGGCCGAGTTTTACCGCGAGCTGTGGGGCACCATCGAGCGCGGCGCGGTCTGGCAGGGGGAACTGGTCAACCGCAAAAAGGATGGGCAACTCTATTGGGAGGCGGCGACCATCTCCCCGGTCAAAGACGAGGCCGGCCGGACGACCCATTATCTGGCGATCAAGGAGGACGTCACCGCCCGCAAAAAGATCGAGGCCGAGCTGGAGCAAGAGCAGCTCAAGAGCGATGCCCTGTTGCGCAACATCCTCCCGGCCGGGATCGTCGCCGAGATCAAAGAGCAGGGCCGGGTCGAGCCGGTGTTGTTCGATTGCGCCTCCATCATGTTCACCGACTTTGCCAACTTTACCGCTACGGCCGAGCAGTTGGGGCCGCAGGAACTGGTGAACAGCCTGGACCGTTACTTTACCGCTTTTGACCGGGTGATCGAAAAATACGGCCTGGAGAAATTAAAGACCATCGGCGATGGCTACATGTGCGCCGGCGGGCTGCCGCTCCCCAACAGCACGCACGCGGTTGACATCGTGAACGCCGCCCTGGAAATTTTGGATTTCACCCGCCGGGAAAAAGAGGAGCGCCAGCGGGCCGGTCAGCCATATTGGGAGATTCGCATCGGCATCAGCAGCGGCCCGGTGATAGCGGGGATCGTCGGGCGGCAAAAGTACGCCTACGACGTGTGGGGGGATACCGTCGTGGTCGCCTCGCGGATGGAGTCGTCGGGTGAGGTGGGGCGGGTGAACATCTCCCGCTCCACGTATGATCTCGTCCGAGAGCAGTTCGAGTGCGAGTACCGGGGCAAGGTGCACGCCAAGCACAAGGGGCAGATCGAGATGTATTTTGTGCACGCAGCACGGGATAGGGCGCGGTCGTGACTATTGTTGGATGGTTTCGGGAATTGGGGCCGGTATCGCAGGCGCTGGCGGCCACCGGTTTTACCTGGTTTGTGACCGCGCTGGGCGCCAGTGTGGTCTTTTTTTTCAAGAGCATCAACCGCCAGGTGCTGGACGGCATGCTGGGGTTCGCCGCCGGCGTGATGATCGCCGCCAGCTTTTGGTCGCTCCTGGCCCCGGCGATAGAGATGGCGGAACAGGCGGGCGGCCCGCCCTGGGTTCCGGCGACCGTCGGGTTTTTGGCCGGGGGCGCCTTCCTCTTGCTGGTGGATAAAATCCTGCCCCATCTCCACTCTGGCTTCCCGATGGAGGCGGCGGAGGGGATCAAGACGAGCTGGCAGCGGAGCGTGCTCCTGGTGCTGGCGATCACGCTGCACAACATCCCGGAGGGATTGGCGGTGGGGGTCGCTTTTGGGGCGCTGGCCGCCCATCTGCCCGCCGCGACTCTGTCCGGCGCGGTCGCGCTGGCGCTGGGGATCGGCATTCAGAACTTTCCCGAAGGGGCCGCCGTCTCGGTTCCGCTGCGGCGGGAGGGCATGTCCCGGATCAGGAGCTTTGTGTATGGGCAGGCGTCTGGCCTGGTCGAGCCGGTCGCCGGTGTGCTGGGCGCGGCGGCGGTCATCCTGATGCGTCCCATTCTGCCCTACGCGCTGGCTTTTGCCGCCGGGGCGATGATATTCGTGGTGGTGGAGGAGCTGATACCGGAATCGCAGTTGCAGACCAACACGGACGTGGCGACGGTCGGGGCAATGCTCGGCTTTGCGGTGATGATGATGCTGGACGTGGCGTTGGGTTGAGAGGAGAGAGCGATGGCTGACGAATTGGCCGGCAAGGTTGTTTTGATCACCGGAGCGACGGGGGCGCTGGGCGCGGTGGTGGCGCACGAGTTCGCCCGCACCGGGGCGCGGCTGGCGCTCACCGGTCGCTCAGAGAGCAAACTGGCGCACCTGAGCGCCGGGCTTGGCCTGCCGGAAGAGCGCCGGCTCACCGCAGCCGCCGACGTCACCCAGGTCGAGGGGGTCGCCGGACTGGTCGAGGCGGTCGCAGCCCGCTGGGGCCGGGTGGACGTGCTGCTGAACACGGTCGGGGGGTGGAGCGGCGGCAAGACGGTGAGCGAGACGGAGGTCGAAGAGTGGGAGCGCATGCTCAGGCTCAACCTGCGCCCGGCCTTTCTCCTTTCGCGGGCGGTGCTGCCCGGTATGCTGGCGGCGGGATGGGGGCGCGTCATCCACGTCAGTTCCAAAACGGCGGTCGCTCCCAGGGCCAAACAGGCCGGGTACGGGGTCTCCAAGATGGGCGTCATTACGCTGACCGAGACAATCGCCGCCGAGGTCAAGGGGAGCGGCGTCACCGCCAACGCGATCCTGCCCAGTATCATTGATACCCCCGCCAACCGGAAAGCGATGCCCAAATCTGACCCGGCCAGGTGGGTGAGGCCGGAGCAAATCGCCGCGACGATGCGCTTTCTCTGCACGGCGGCGGGCGGCGCGATCAACGGGGCGCGGGTTCCCATTTACGGTGCGGTGTAG
>CAYNVC010000230.1:0-5056 GCA_964400615.1 uncultured Anaerolineales bacterium
CAAGTCATTTGAAACACATCCGTCTCATTTCAGTCGCCAGTGCCGCACTAGCCTGGAAGAGCCGTGCCGGGGCCACGTCTAACTTTCGGCGGCCGCGGCTGCTATGCCCCCCCCAGGCGACACCCATCTGCTGCCTCACGTCCGCCGTTTCCGTTCATTTTTCAGAGTACGGGGCAGCACCATTTTCACAGGGCACAAAAGGGCATAGAAAAAATCTTCCTCTATCTCCCTCATGGCGGGCTAACGTCCACGCTGAGCAGCCAACCCGCTACTTCGATAATACATCGAGGCTGGGTGAATCCGGCTGAATCACAGGTCCGCTCCAGTGCATGATTAGGCAGAGCTCTGACTCATTTCCATCTGTAATCCTGCAAGCCCTAGAACAATGCACATGGTGGATACAACCATGCTGGGCCAATGTGCATTGATAAAGATTACTGTTTCATCTCCAAAACCGAACCATTCAGAACCAGCAATGAAAGCAAACGCAGCCAACAAAACCAGGAGCAACCACTCGAATGCTGGCCTGTAGCTTTGCAGAAGGAGTTGGCGGTTATGTTCTTTGTAGCTGGAATTCCCTCCAATCAAGCCGCCCAGAGTTGCGCAAGATAGACCAATAGATAAAATGTCAAAGCCTGGTAGGAATAGAATCAAGATACTGGCGATCCCGACAACGATAGTAAACACAATTGTGAAATGGTAAGTCACTCTTGGCTTTCTAGTGTGCATGATTTAATGCTCCATACCTGGGTGATCTCTAACGGTCGTGTTGAGGCGCTTGGTGGCTGCGGCGTGAGCACCGTCACGCTCCCTCGACCTGCCGACAAATCCGTTTCTTGCTTCAACCGGATTGGCTCACCAGCACACTTGTGCTCGACGTGAACCAATTCTGTGCCTCAATCCTCTCACGGCAATTTGTCAATGTTCGCTCACACAATATCACGTTGTGAGCCACGTGCCTCTGTGTCGTAGAAGATACGCCGGTACATTGACCGTGATTTAGGCTACCCTCCCTGCCGTGCCATTGCCCCGGACAGGCTCACGCCCTCTACGCGGGGTTGCGGCTCTTTGGAAGCCATTGTAACGTCCAGTGCAGGGAATCGAACCCTGGTGTTTGAGGACACCCCAACCATGACACTGGAAAGATGCTTGCTTCGCTCTTGGGCATTTGGACACACACCGATATCCAGCTTTCAACTAGCGGTACAATTTTCGCTCACGAAACGAGCAAAAGTTATCCGCTCCTCGCTCGCGTTTCACCTCTGCCCCGCTGGCACGAGTGGCTATGGTACGGACCAAGTCATTTGAAACACATCCGTCTCATTTCAGTCGCCAGTGCCGCACTAGCCTGGAAGAGCCGCGCCGGGGCCACGTCTAACTTCCGGCAGCCGCGGCTGCTGTTTGCTCGTGCCAGCGGTCGTTGACCAGGTAATAGATAAAGGCGAGCAGGCCAACGTCTACGGGGACCAAAATTGTCAGATATGCCCCCCGGCGCAAACCACCCCGCGACCGAATTTCCACCAGCACCGTCCCCGTCCCATCACTCAGATTCCAGCCCTGAGACCAGAAACCAGCAGGCGCTAACTCGTACATTGCTCCCTGAAATCCAACGTTCAGCGTGCGCCGCCAAAAGCTCTGCCGGCGGGCCGTGCCCAGTACCACCCCGTCCGCCCGCAGCTCGTGCCAGCCGCGCCACCAACTCGTTCGCCTGACCACCAACTCCCGCCCATCGGCGGCGTGAAAGACACCGCTGGTGTTGAAAGTGGAAAAGGTAAACTCTCCCAATGACACCCCATCCTCAGTCAGCATACGATGACGGGTGGCGAAAAAGCCCTGGACGTCAACTATGACCTCGTTAGCCACCCACACATCCTGTACCATCGCGTCACTCCTCGTCGCTGTCCTTCTTGGGGATCAATTGATCCGTCATCCCGGCCATCGAAGAGACGCCCATCACCCCGCCCAGATTCATCGTGTCCACCGCACTGGAGGGAACGATGACCAACGCACCCCGTTCCTGCAACCCCTCAAAGAGCATGTTCATCGCCCGCAGGTGGAGCGCGGTCGGGTTGCCCCGGTAAGCCTCCGAGGCCTGGGCAAACGAATGGGCGATCTGTTGCTCGCTCTCGCCCAGAATAACCCGCGCCTGCCGTTCCCGCTCGGCCTGCGCCTGGCGGCTCATCGCGTCCTCCAACGCCTGCGGAATCACCACGTCGCGGATCTCGACCGATTGAACGGTGATGCCCCACGGCGTGGTGCGCTCGTCAATGATACGCTGCAACTCGGCGTCCATCTTTTCCCGGCCCGTCAAAATCTCAGCCAGGTTCATCTTGCCGATGATCTCGCGCAGCGCCGTCTGCGCCGCCCAAGAAATGGCAGCCCGGTAGTTTTCCACCTCCAGCGCCGCTTTTTCCGCGTCCCACACCAGCCAAAAGAGCACCGCGTCCACGTCCACCGGAACCGTGTCCTTGGTCAGCGTGCGCTCGGCGGTAAAGGGTGTCACCATGACGCGATGATCGATCCAAGAGGGGATTGTATCTATGATGGGGACGATCCAAAATGGCCCCGGCCCCTTTAACCCCACGAACCTACCCAACCGCAGGACGATTCCTTTCTCCCACTGGCTGGCGATCTTGAAAGCGAACAAAACGTAAATGCCGATAAAGTTGAGGACAACTATTTCCCTGCCGATCCACGCCTGGCGAGCATTGGCCGCCCCCAGCATAGAGGCGATCAGGAGCGAGATAATCACGAGAATGAAGAAAATCGCAAACGCTACACCGTTGACCCGTGCTTGCTCTTTCCGTTCTCTCGCTCTCCTTACTGCTGGTTTCACAATCATTGTTTCCCTCCTCTGTTTTTTTATTCACGTGCCATCTCAAAAGCTCTGGCGACCTCGTCACGAGTGTATCCCAGTGTATGGGCCTCGTCGAGAGCCGCGCGTACGATTGCCAACAATTTCTCCTGCCGCGCACGCTCCATCTGCTCCTCGTTCGGCTTCCCGGCGACGAACGTGCCCCGTCCCCGTTGGGTGGAGATGATCCCGTCCCGGTCCAGGTCGAGGTAGACGCGGGCGATGGTGTTATAGTTCACCCGCAGGTCGGCGGCCAGTTGGCGGATGGTGGGGAGTTGCTCCCCGGGGCGCAGATTGCCGGCGGCGACGAAGGAACGAATCTGCTCCTCGATTTGGGCATATATGGGGACTTTGCTCTCTGGTTCGACGTGCAATTTCATCTCTCGCACCTTTAACTAATTCTCTAGTTCAATAATATTATAACACAAGTTTCACGGAATGTCAAGTGGTTGAACGAGCAAAAAAAAACTTGACATAGAACGTATGTTCGCGTATAATGAAGGCAGTTTCAATGATCCACCGGCGCTCCGTAACCTGTGTCAAGCGAGGAGGATGACGATGGACGAACATCTTTCAGAAAGACAGCAAAAAATCATCGAGTTTCTCGACGAATACATCCAGGTCAACGGCTACCCCCCTTCCATCCGCGAGATCGGCGCTGCTGCGGGCATCAGCTCCACCTCCGTGGTGAGTTACAACCTGCGCCGCCTGGAGGAAAAAGGGTACATCAGCCGAGATAAGGAAGTCTCGCGCGGGCTAAAGCTGACTCGTTCCGCTCACCCACAGGTGTCACCGTCCGCCGTGGTGCGCCTGCCGCTGCTGGGCCGGATCGTGGCCGGAGAGCCTATCCCGGTGCCAGATAGCGACTTTCCGCTGATGGGGAACGAGACCATCGAGCTGACCCGCGACATTCTGGGCGACCCAACCGGCCTCTATGCCTTGCAGGTGAAAGGGAACTCGATGATAGACGCGCTGGTGCACGATGGCGACGTCGTCGTGATGCGCCACCAGCAACAGGTCGAGAACGGCGAGATGGCTGCCGTATGGCTAAAAGAGCGGGGCGAGGTAACGCTCAAGCGGTTCTACCAGGAGATGGATGGCCGGGTGCGGCTCCAACCGGCCAACCCCACCATGAGGCCAATCTTTGTTGACGATCCGCGTATGGTCCAGGTGCAGGGCAAAGTGATGATGGTGATCCGGCAGTTGTAACTGCGCTGCCGCACAACCCCTGCCCCCGCGCCGGTCTCCCCCTGACCGGCGCTTTTCCCCACATTACCCAACTTTTCCCAACCACATTTTGGATAATTCCCCTTGACTGCGAACAAATGTTCTGGTATGATGAACCAGACTAGAACACAAGTTCTAATCACCCAGACCTCACCCTCAACGAACCAATCGGAGCCAGGATGCGCAAAAAACTCGAGTTTCAGGCCGATAGAATAGAGGCGGTGCTGTCACTGCACCACGTCCCCGCCCGGGTCACCGGTGGGACAGTCACCCCGCGCTGGGTGCGGTTCCAGGTGTTGCCCGCGCTGGGAGCCAAAATCTCCAAAATCAGGAACCTGAGCGAGGAACTGGCCGCCGCGCTCGACGCCCCCGATTGCCGCGTCTCGCGGCGGGGAGCGGCGGTGGCGGTCGAGGTGCCCCGCGACGACCCTCAACCGGTGCGGTTGCTGCCCCTCTACCGTCAACTCGCGGGGGGAGTTTCCCAAACCCCAACCCCCAACCCATCCATTCCCCCCGTCACCGCGATCCTGGGCCTGGCCGAGGATGGCGCTCCCCTGCTCATCCGCCTCCCCTCTCCCGACGTCGCCCACATCCTGGTGGCCGGGACGACCGGATCGGGCAAGACGATTCTCTTGCAAGCCATGATCACCAGCCTGGCCCTGGCGAACGGCCCCGCATCCTCGTCCAGGGGCAAGCATAAATTGACCCTGGTGTTGATAGACCCCAAAGGGGCGGCCTTTGCTCCCTTTGCCGGATTGCCCCACCTGGCCCGCCCGGTCATCCGCGACGTGGGCGAGACCGTCGAAGCGCTCGACAGCCTGGTTTACCTGATGGAGAAACGTGAGCCGGACGGTGGACAGCCGCACGTGGTGGTCGTGATTGACGAGCTGGCCGACTTGTTGATGACGGCCGGAAAGCAAGTGCAACGGGCACTGACGCGGCTGACCCAGCGCGGGCGTGAGGTGGGCATCCACG
>CAYNVC010000231.1:0-5048 GCA_964400615.1 uncultured Anaerolineales bacterium
GTGGGACGGGCAGCCCGCAATACCACAGCGGCCTCTTCCAAATCACGCAGCAGGCCATCACGGTCGGCGGACGTGCTGCGGTCGGCGGCCAGCGCCACCCCGAAAGCGGCTGCCGCGCCAATCGCCGGTGCCCCGCGCACGGCCATATCCTGGATTGCGCGAGCCACCGCCCCCGGTTCTTCCAGCTCCAACAACTGAAACTCGGCCGGAAGCAGCCGCTGGTCAATCATCTGTACAGCCCCGGCACGCCATTCTACACTGCGCATCTCAACCTCGACCAACTTTATCACCAACGTGCTATGGTAACACGAGCGAACTGCTTTGTCAAACCCAGTTCCAGCAAAACGCGGCAGTGCCCACGAATAGCACTGCCGCGCTCACACCTTACCCTCTGGCAGTTACGCAGTCGCCACAATACCGAGCATCTCGGAGGCAATATCGGACAAAGCTATACTGCCTTCCTCCTCGTCGGTCTTGCTCTCTTGCTCCGGCTGCTCAGGCGCGGGCGGAACCAAAGATATTCCCTCGAAATCATCAATTGGCCCATCCGAGAAGGGATTGTCCCCCCGGTACCCTGTACCGGCGGGGATCAGTTTACCGATGATCACGTTCTCCTTCAGGCCCAACAAGGGATCTTCCTTACCCTCAACCGCTGCGCCAGAAAGCACTCTGATCGTGTGCTGGAAAGAGGCAGACGAAAGGAAACTATCTGTGTTGAGGGCGGCTTTGGTGACGCCCAGCAACATAGGCTGTCCCTTGGCAGGCTTTCCACCCGCTTCGACCACCTTGCTGTTGACTTTTTCCATCTTGAGGCGGTCTATCATCTCGCCCGGCAAGAGATCGGTATCACCCGACTCGGTGACGTACACCTTGCTCAACATCTTGCGGAAGATGACCTCGAAATGCTTGTCGTTGATATTCACTCCCTGAGAGCGGTAGACGGTTTGCACTTCGCGGAGCAAATACTTTTCTGTGGCCTGCCGCCCCATGATAAGCAGGACGTGATGCGGGTTCATGACACCCTCGATGAGTTGGGTGCCCGGCTCGATGCGTTGCCCCTCCTCGACCAACAACCTGCTGGTAGTGGGAATATCGTACTCGCGCTCGTCGCGCCGCTCGTGCACGATGGTAATCTGGCGATCATCGAGAATGACCCGGCCTCCCTCTTCCGCAACGACGTGCTTTTCATCGTGCCAGGAAGCAATAGGATCACCGGCCTCGACCTCGTCCCCATCCTGCACCAGTATCTTCCAGCCCCGCTTGATGTCATACTCGAACTTGATGATCTCGCTATCCACGACGACGACACTGCGCTGGCCTTCATCTCTGACGATGTGAACGACGCCGCCAATTTCGGAGATGGGCGCCTCGCCTTTGGGCTTTTTGCGTGCCTCGAACAACTCTTCCACACGCGGCAGACCAACGGTGATGTCGCCACCGGACGCCACGCCGCCGGTGTGGAACGTCCGCAACGTCAACTGCGTGCCAGGCTCACCGATGGATTGAGCAGCCACGATCCCAACGGCTGCCCCGATATTCACCAGCTTGCCCCGTCCCAGGTCACGCCCGTAACACAGCGCACAAATGCCCTGTTGGAGTTGGCAGGTCAACGGGGAGCGCACGAACACATCCTCAATGCCGGCTTGCTCGATCACGTCGGCGATGTCCTCGTTGATCTCCTCGTTGCGCTCGACCAGCACCTCGCCGGTCTCGGGGTGAACCACGGGCGCGACAGCTATCCGCCCGACGATCCGCTCGTGCAAGCTCTGTCCGCCCACGTTGTCGGAGGAGCGGATCCAGATGCCAGATGTAGTGCCACAGTCGTGAGCGTTGATGACGACATCCTGGGCCACGTCCACCAGGCGACGGGTCAGATAGCCGGCATCGGCAGTGCGCAGGGCAGTGTCGGCCAAGCCCTTGCGTGAGCCGTGAGTGCTGATAAAGTACTCCAGGGTCGAAAGCCCCTCGCGCAGATTACTGCGAATGGGCAACGGAATAATGCGCCCGGAGGGATCGGCCATCAGGCCGCGCATACCGGCCAACTGAGTGATAGGGCCAAATCCTCCTTTGGATGCTCCCGACTGGGCCATAATCGCCACCGAGCTGGTAGGGTGCAGCGCCTGCGACACCGCGTTCGAGACCTGCTCCCGTGCCCGCGACCACAGTTCAATGGTACGCGCGTACTGTTCATCCTCGGTCAGCAAGCCGCGCCGATACTGTCTCTCCACGTCTGCTACAATCTGCTCTGTTTTTTCAATGATCGCGGCTTTATCGGTGGGGATGATCAAATCCGAGATCGCAATAGTAGCGCCGGCGCGGGTAGCATAGTCGAACCCAATGTTCTTGATGCGATCCGCCACCTCCGTCGTCACATCCCCGCCCATACGGCGGTAACAAACCCCGATCAGATCCTCCAGCGCCCCCTTGTCCATCACCCGGTTGACAAAGCGCATTTCGTCAGGCAGGATACGGTTGAAAATACAGCGCCCCACGGTAGTCTCTATCGGCTTGGGCGGTGGGGGACGGTGATCGTAGACCTGCCCCACAAAGATGGGAGTGTGCAGGTCGACCCGCTTCAGCGAATAGGCCAGCTCTACCTCGTCTATGTCAACGAACAATTTACGCTCATCGTCGGCGCGGGCGGGGTCTTCCATAGTCAAATAAAAAGCCCCCAGGCACATATCCTTACTCGGGCCGATGATGGGTTGACCGGATGAAGGCTTGAGGATGTTGTGAGATGCCAACATCAGGGCGCGAGCCTCTTCGACCGCTTTTTGTGAGAGCGGCATGTGAACCGCCATCTGATCACCGTCGAAATCGGCGTTGAAAGCGGAGCAAACCAGTGGATGAATGTGAATCGCCTTATCCTCGACCAGCACCGGCTCAAACGCCTGAATACCCAGGCGGTGCAAGGTAGGGGCGCGGTTGAGCAGCACCGGGCGGCTCTTGATCACTTCTTCCAGCACCTCCCACACCTCTGGCCGGCCGCGCTCAATGATGCGCCTGGCAGCTCGGACGTTGCTGGCATAGTTGTACTCTACCAACTTGCTGATGACAAAGGGGCGGTAAAGCTCGAGCGCCATTGACTTGGGCAATCCGCACTGGTAGAGCTTGAGTTTAGGCCCAATGACGATGACAGAGCGCCCAGAGTAATCCACACGCTTGCCGAGCAGGTTGCGGCGGAAGCGTCCCTTTTTACCCTTTAACATATCGCTCAACGACTTGAGTTCGCGGCGGCCGCGGCGCGAGAGAGCTTTGCCGCGCTGGCTGTTATCAATCAGACTGTCCACCGCCTCCTGGAGCATGCGCTTTTCATTGCGCACGATCACGTCCGGAGCGCCCAGGTCCAACAAACGCTTGAGACGATTGTTGCGATTGATCACCCGGCGGTAGAGGTCGTTCAGGTCAGAGGTGGCAAACCGTCCCCCATCGAGTTGAACCATTGGACGCAGGTCAGGGGGAATAACCGGCAAAACGGTCAAGATCATCCATTCGGGCCGATTGTCGCTCTTGCGCAACGCCTCGACGACGCGCAACCGCTTGGTCGCTTTCTTGAGCCGTTGTTTCGAGGTGCTGTGTCGCACTTCGTGCCACAGCTCTTTCGCCAGCTTGTCCAGGTTGATGTTGCACAAAATATCATAAAAGGCCTCAGCCCCCATACCGGCCTTAAAGACCTGGCCCCACTTGCTCTTTAGCTCTCGCAAGCGTGGCTCAATGAGAAGCTGCCGCTCCGCTAACCACAGCAATTCATCCCGGTCGGCCTTTAATCTGGCATTCGACGCAGCGATATCCTTGGCCAACTGTTCCTGAACGTGGGTTATCTCCTCGTCTATTGCCTCGCGCCAGTGAGCCAGATCGGCTTCCAAAGGAGCTATCTTCCCCTCCTGGTTATTCCGCACCCCGATCTCTAGTTGACTGAGATGCTCCTGGACAGCCTGGTTGAGCAACGTCAGGTGCTCATGCCCCAGCGTAGCCCCTTTTTCGGCAATTATATCGCCTGTGGGCTTAAAGACGAGCGGGGCCTTGATACTCTTGCCCTGCCGCTCTTCTATCTTTTTCTGCATCGCGCGGGCATCTTTCATCACCCGGTCGGTAACGGCAGCAAGCTCTTCGTCACTCTGGGCGTGGATTTTCTCGATCTCTTCCCGAACCCGACTCTCTTCTTGAGCCAGGCGCTGCTGCAATGCTTCAATCGCCTCCTGAGCTACGCTCTCCAACTGTTGCTGTTCTTCACCAACCTCATCCTCTAAACGCTTGAGAGCCTTTTGACGTGCATCCTCGTCCACGCTGGTGATGATGTGCTGTGCAAAGTAGAGCACGCGGTCCATATCCCGTTTGGAGACATCGAGCAAAATGCCCAGGTAGCTGGGGACGCGGCGGGTGTACCAAATGTGAGCCACCGGGGCGGCCAATTCGATGTGCCCCATACGCTCACGCCGCACAGAGGAGCGGGTCACTTCGACGCCGCATTTATCACAGATGATACCCTTGTAGCGAACGTTCTTGTATTTGCCGCAATAACACTGCCAGTCCTTGGTCGGGCCAAAGATGGCCTCGCAAAACAGGCCGTCTTTTTCGGGACGCAGGCGACGATAGTTGATGGTTTCAGGTTTGGTAACTTCGCCATAGGACCAGGAATGAATCTGCTCTGGTGAGGCCAGGCTGATACGCAAGGCCCGAAAATCGTGAGCCTCTAATGTGTCTTGATCCTGATTGTTCATCTTTTACTCCGCTGGGAAATAATCACTGGGAGGAGGAACCCCCGTCGGCCAGAGTGGTCGAGAAACCCACCCCAGATAGGCAACATCCTGAATCCCCCGCAATGCTGAGATGATGCCTCGCAAACGCCAGTGAATGTGGAAAAATAATTGAGCATACACGAAAGAAGCGCATACGACTTTGGCGTCCAGCGCTTCGCAGGGGCGAGTACTCGCCCACCCGTTACAATCGTACTATTATAACAATTTTCATCATTTTGTCAAATAGTGACTGCTTTGCGGGTGTGCGTCACCTTTTTGCGCCGGATGGCGAACCTGGGGAACGCGGGC
>CAYNVC010000232.1:0-3682 GCA_964400615.1 uncultured Anaerolineales bacterium
CGGGTCCCGAACCGCCAGCCCCATCTGGTTGGGGGCGTGGCCCGGCAAGGGAACCAGTTCCACCCGGAACGGGCCGATCTCCTGGGGGCCGGATTCCACCACGTGGTCGACCCGGCATGATTTGGCGAGCGTGAACTTGTGGCGCAATTCTCCGATAGGCGCAGCCCCGCCAAAGAGGTAGAGTGGCTCGATGATGGGGTGCTCCATCAGCGCCGCTTCCAGCGCGGGAGCGTACAATGGGGCCTCTGTCCGCCGCTGCACCATGTACGCGCCGCCGAAATGGTCGGCGTGGGCGTGGGTGACGAACACCGCTTCCAGCGTCACGCCCATCTCTGTGACGACGCGCAACGCCTGCCGGGCGGCGTCCTTGTCCAGACCTGCATCTACCAGCAGCCCTTTACCATCCTGCGCCACCAGCCCCATATTGGAGCCGCCTTGCAGGTGCAAGACACCAGGAGCCAACTCGACCCGCTGCAACCCCATCCTCCCTACCCCTTACTCCCTATTCCTTACTCCCTACTCCTTACCCCCTACCCCCACCACCGTCATCCAGCCAAAGCGATCCTCGATCTCGCCTCTGGCGATGCCAAAGAACTGTTCTTGCAGACGAGCCGTCACCGGGCCGCGCTTGCCCGCGCCCACCTGGATACCGTCCACGGAGCGGATGGGAGTGACCTGGGCCGCCGTTCCGGTAAAGAATGCCTCGTCGGCCAGGTAGAGCATTTCGCGGGTGATCATTTCCTCCCGCACCTGGTATCCCAGGTCGCGGGCCAGTTGGATGACGAACGCTCTGGTGATGCCGCCCAGTATCGAGGCTGCCAGCGGCGGGGTGAGGAGCACGCCATCTTTGACGAGAAATATGTTCTCTCCGCTGCCCTCGCTGACCTGTCCGGCGGTGTTGAGGACGACGGCCTCGGAAAAGCCACGGTCGTGGGATTCCATGACGATCAGTTGCGAGTTGATGTACTGGCCGCCCACCTTGGCCATCGCCGGGAAGGTGTTCGGGGCCATGCGCTGCCAGGAGCTGACCCCCACGTCAATTCCATTTTCGATTGACTCTCCCCCCAGGAACCGGCCCATCGCTATCGTGCCGACTATCACCTCGACCGGGCATGGCCGGGGGTCGAGTGAGATCACGCCCAGGCCGCGAAAGACCAGCGGCCTGATGTAGCAGGATTCGAGCTTGTTGGCCCGGATCGTCTCCAAAATTGCCTGGGAAATTTCCTCCTGGCTGTACGGGATCGGCATGCGGTAGATTTTGCAGGAATCGAACAGCCGGCGCACGTGTGGTTCCAGCCCCAATACTGCCGGGCCGCGCGGTGTGGGGTAGGCGCGGATGCCTTCGAACACACTGGAGCCATAGTGGAGCGCGTGGGCAAAGACGTGTACCTGCGCTTCGTCCCATGGAACCAACTCACCGTTGTACCAGATCCAATCTGTGGGTTCAATGCTCATTTTTCTCCCTCCGAAATATAATTGGAATCTGGCAAATTTTACTTTCCCTGTCCAGGGACGCAGACCAACGCAGAAAAACGCAGATGGATTGAGACAAATCTGCGCCAGTCAGCGTTAGTCCGCGTCCTGGCTACGAAATTCGCAATTTGCCAGTGTCCAGATATAAAATAAAACACCCCTCCGTCTCAGGGACGAAGAGGCGCTCCGTGGTACCACCCTGGTTGGAGGACGCCTCACACGTGAGGCCCCTCCCACTCCAGGCCCGTTAACGAGGGCAGGCCGGCGCCGGCTACTATTGTTTCACCGGCGCGGCTCGCAGGCGAGTTCAGCCTCGTATGGCGTTCCCCGGGACGCTCGTTGCCTGGCTCACACCTGGCTTTTCCAGACTCGCTGCGGGGATGGCTTACTGCTCCTGTTCGACGCCTTTGGCGCTTGTGTGTTTACGGAAAATATATATCGACCCGCGCTCAGCACCGGTCGGCTCCACGTGCTTGTTAGAGCGCTGTTTCCCAGACATTGACGCGATGCACTGTCGCAATCTCAGGCCTGGTGCGCTAATCGTATCCAGGGTCGAAACAGAGGATGCCTCGTCTTTACACCATACGTTGGAAACAACTTTTGTGCCACGAGTTCTCGATTTACGAGTAACACCAGGAAAAAGAGAACTTGGATAATATACCGGTTGATGTTTAGGCCTACGGCAATCCCATTAGCGTCCCCTCCGTAGATGAATGGTCCAACGGATAGATTGAAAGGGTCAACAAGTAAGGACAACATTGTCAAGTAATAGACTCCGGCCCTGAGAAACGCCGTGCGGGAATGAGCAAACCTGTGACCGGCCAATAACAGCAAGTAGCCCATCGCTAATGTCACCAGGTTGCTTGCCCCCGAGATGAAAGCCCATTGGACACCGCTTCTTTCACTCACTGGTGATATGAATGTTACTTCGAATCCCAGGGGGCGTAAGTGAAATGCCTCATATTCATTGTAGAATGATGCAACAACTGCGTGTGTGCCTTCGTGTATGACTGCCAAGACAATCACTGCCAGTAGGAAAGCCAGCCATTTTCTCATAGATTTCTTCCGTATTGTATTGGCCCGGAGCGCTAACTATAAAATATCCTTATCGAGTAAATCGGCGTCGTCAGCGGGTAGACCGGGGAATAGCAATTGCTTCCACAATGCTATAGGAACGACGATAGCTGTTGGTTGACCATGTTCGTCTGTCAGGTATCCCACTTTACCATTTTCAGCGCCTTGACATCTGGTCGGCAACGGCCTCGGCAGAAAACGAGGTGGACCCGGAGGGACTCGAACCCTCGACCCCCACAATGCCATTGTGGTGCGCTCCCAACTGCGCTACGGGCCCACGTTGGGGTGATGCTGGTGGAGCTGAGGGGACTCGAACCCCTGGCCTCTACAGTGCGATTGTAGCGCTCTCCCAGCTGAGCTACAGCCCCACGCTCATCTGGCACAATTCTACCCCAGAATACCGGGATGTCAAGGCAGGGGCGCGTTTATTTCCCCACGATTTTGAAAGCCGCCGTCCCATCCGAGCGGTATGTCACGGTCAGCGGTTCGACGCCGGGCAGCATCCACTCTGGCATCACGAACAGCCCATGTTCCATCTCGTGGTACATTTGCTCCACGTCGCCGATGTGATATTTGCCCACCCGCGTCACCGGGGCAAACATCTCGGAACCGCGCACGGGCAGGTCGGATTGCAACAGGCGTGGGTCGTAGCGGGTGAAAAATAGGATGTGCAGGTAGGGCCAACTGGCCTGGTCAGTGAAACCGACAAATTCATAATCGTCGTCGTACACGTCCATTGCTCGTGCCGCTTGAGGCATCCCATCGTCGAAGCGCAAGGCCACCTCTGCCGGGTAAGCGGTGAAATAGTAATTTAGATACGGCGCAGCCTGCACGGTCAGCCCCGCGATCAGGAGAGCAACGAACGCGGCCCGCCAGCGGTGCCATCTTTGCCACGCCCACGAGAATCCCAGGGCCGAAAGTAACTGCCAGGGTACGACCGCCGGTGCGGAGCGCAGAACATGCCCCGTTCCGGCGGTTCCCAGGTGGGTCAGCGCAACCGGTGCGCCGGTCAGTGATATCCACGTCAGCAACAATATCCATTCTTTTCTCCAACGTGGTAAAAGGACGCCGCCAGCCAGGGCGAGGAGCGCCAGCGGCAGTTGCACCCAGTACAGTTGTCCGGTTCCTGGTGGAT
>CAYNVC010000232.1:3692-5044 GCA_964400615.1 uncultured Anaerolineales bacterium
CAGGAATCGAGGCGAGACGTGAATTAACCAATTGCCCCACGCTTCTGCTATCTCGGCTTTGAGCGGGCGACCGGGGGTAAAGACCGCCACCTGATCGTAACGCGCCTGCATTTGCTCCGGCATGCGCAACGTGTACAGAACCAGTGGCGCGGCAATCGCCCCAATGAGGCAGACGACGACGAGTACCTGACGCCAATGGGTTTTGAACTCGCCCCACAATAACAGGCCCAATCCGGCCACGAGCAGCGGTACGAGTAGTTTGGAGATGGAATGTCCATACAGCGACAGGCCAAACGATACCCCCGCCGCCACAGCCCAACGCCAGCGGTGGCGGTCAATGCGCCATTTCCACACCAGGGCCACCGATGACGCGATCATCAGCGGAACCAGAGTGTGCTCCAACCCCATCCGGCTGAGGGGGATGTGCCAGGGCGAAAGGGCCAGCAGGAGCGCCGCCACAATTCCCACCCGCCGGTCGAACATGCGAACGCCGAGCCAGTATATCAGCGGCAGGGTGAGCCAGCCACACGTTGCTGCATCCATACGCACACTCGTCACCGAGAGACCCAGTACGCGCACAAAGGGCACGGCCACGTAGGTGAAAGCTGGCATGCGGTAATCGTTGAGGCTGACCATTACCGGGGGCAGGAAATGGCCGTGCTGGTCGCAGCCCGTGAGCGCGATGGAATAAGCGTCGTAGCCATTGGTCGCCTCGTCCGGGGCCAGGCCGGGCGGCGAGTGGGCCAGTGCTACGAAGCGCAGCGCCCCGCCCAACAGCAATATGCCCACCATCAGCCACAAAGCCCAACGCTGTTCACTCTGCTGCAACTTGAACCTCCCCCACGATCAGACGATTTCCTATCACGTCTCCCTGCTGGATCACGTCCCAGCGTTCCACCGAGTCCGCCCAATATACCCCGGTCTCGACCCAGTACCGCTCCTCGGCGGCCTGTGCCGGTAGAGCCGGCGTGTGGTGCTGGACGATCACGTCCCCCACCTGCCATTGGTCTATCGGCACTCCCAGCCCGTCGGCGCCTGATACCAGGCTGCCGTCTGACGACAGGAGGTGCGCCATCACCGAAAGCCAGCGCCCGTCCGGCAGGCTCTCGACGCGCCAGTACGTATCCATTTCCACCATGTCGCCGGCGTGGTACGGCCCGGCATTCACGTCCGCTCCCAGGAACGTCAGCGGGCCGCTCATCGTCACGGGAGGGGAAACTGCCCTCCCGGCGGCCATAACCTGCGCCGGCGGCCAGGTGGATGGCGCGGCCCAGATGGGCAGCGCTGTAAAATCGAACGTGTTCCCGCCGCCCCCGGCGTAGACGACGAAAGCGGGCAGTGCCCCAGGCGAC
>CAYNVC010000233.1:0-5027 GCA_964400615.1 uncultured Anaerolineales bacterium
CTGTAGCGCAATTTGGCAAATTGCGTCTCGGCAAGTTGGCAACTTGCCCTACGTGTGTCTATGTGTCCGGCCGGGGGCTGTAGCGCAATTTGGCAAATTGCGTCTTGGCAAGTTACCAACTTGCCCTACGTGCGTCTCTGCAACAGCCGGAGGCTGTAGCGCAATTTGGCAAGTTACCAACTTGCCCTACGTGTGTCTATGTGTCCGGCCAGGGGCTGTAGCGCAATTTGGCAAATTGCGTCCTGGCAAATTGGCAATTTGCCCTACAACAACCGCGCCAACCGCGCCACCCCCTCCTCGATCTCTTCCGGCGTCAGGCTGCAAAAGGGGATGCGCAAGAAGCGGTTGCCGTCCTCTGGATTGGGGAAAAAGCCCCGCCCGTCGGCGAGTTTGAGGCCCACCCCGGCGGCTCGCTCGCGCAGGTCGGTGATGTCGTTCCCATCGGGCAGAATGCCGCTGACGAAAAAGCCGCCCTCTGGGCTGGTCCAGGTAGCCTGGGGAATGTGCTCGTCCAGCGCGGAGAGCACTGCCTTCAGGCGCGGGCGGTACACCTCTTTCAGATGCTCGATGTTGGAATCCAGCAGCCCCCGGCGGCAGTACTCGTAGACCATGCCCTGGGTGGGCAGCACCGGGCCGATGTGCGAATCTTCGGCCCACTGGCGCAGCGCGGCGACGGTCTCTGCCGGGCCGACCACATAGCCCAGGCGCAGCCCCGGTGATAGTATCTTGGAAAAGGAGGACATGTGCAGCACGCGCTCCGCCGCCAGCGACCACATCGAAGGAACGTCGTCGCCCCAGTAACGCAGCCTGCGGTACGGCGCATCTTCGATGATCCAGAAATCGTATTCCTGGGCCAGCGCGACCAGTCGCCTGCGCTTTTCCAGGCTGGTGGTGACGCCCATCGGGTTTTGGAAATCGGCGATAATGTACATCAGCGCAGGCGCACCGTTCTCCAGTTCCGCCTCCAGCGCCTCCAGATCCAGGCCGTCTTTTTCCAGCGGAATGCCCACCAGTTCCGCGCCGGCCCGCCGCAGCAAGGTGATGGCCCGGTCGTAAGAAGGGGACTCGACGAAAACTCGCTGCCCCGGCCTCAGCAGAACCTGGGTGACGAAATAAAAGACCTCCAGGGAACTGTTGCCGGTGAGAATGCGCTCCGGCCCGACGCCGTACTGTTTCCCCAGCCATTCGCGCAACGGCGTATACCCGGCGCGGCTGTATTGCAAGAGCACGGACGGGTCCTGGCGCAGCGCCGCCTCCCCGCACTGGATCAGATCCTGGACGGGAAAGACGTTCACGGGTGGCACTCCTCTGGTGAGATTGATGATTGGTTCGGTCACAATTATTGCCTCCTGGTTTAGTGGCGATATGGTTTAGATAGATAGCATTATAACGCGCCATGCCCCAAGCGCAAATTGCGCCCCACGCTCCCAACGGCCCACCCCAATCCCCCTTGCTTGTCCTGCGGCTTGTTCAGTAGTACAATAAAAAGACAAACTCACGGGATGCTCTCCACACAGAGCACGGATCGTGTATGGCTGGATGAGCGTCACCCTTCCCGGTCAATGCGAGGTCAAAGTGAAATTTGAGACAGAGCGGGTGATCCCTGATCGTCTGGAATGTCTGCCTGCGATGCAGACGCACATGGCACGCTACCGGTTCGCTGCGCCGTTCGTCCAGAGAGCGATGGTGCTCGATGCCGGGTGTGGATGTGGCTACGGAACGCACCATCTGGCAATCTCTGGCGCGGAATGGGCGACCGGGGTGGACGTCGCGCCGGAAGCGATAGAATACGCCCAGCGCCACTATTCGGCTGCCAACCTGGATTACAGAAAGATGGATGTCACGGCTCTGGATTTCCCCGCCGCAACGTTCGACGCGGTCGTCTGCCTGGAGGTGTTCGAGCACGTACCAGATCAACACGCTCTGCTGGCCGAAGCCCGGCGGGTGCTCAAACCCGGTGGCAGAATCATCGTCTCGACGCCGAACGGGCGCATATTCTCGCCCAAAGGCAGCCCCATCAATCCCTGGCACGTGCGCGAGTTTTCCAGAGACGAGTTCCGGCGGGTACTGACCGGGTACTTTCAGGAGCTTGAAATTTGGGGACAGACCGTCAGATCGTCCCTGGCCTTGCCGTTCACCCTCTTCCATCTGCGCATGCAGCGGTACATCACCACCTCCAAATCCAGATTGTCGCGGCTCGTCGAGATTGGGTACGAGAGAGTGAGGGCAACGGCCATGTTGATGACGCGCTACGCAATCCGAACGAGGGCGGGCGAAACCAACGCCATCCTGAAAAGTGACACGTTGCCCGATAGCCGCACCTGGTACTTTGTAGCCGTGGGACGCAAATCCACGCGCGGGTGAACGAGTGCCCGTGCAGATTTCTTACCAAGACACAGAGAGGAGTAAAGTGAAACGTTCCCGTCGCCTGTCGAATATCCCCCCTTACCCCTTTGCCCGCTGGGGAAGCCGCGTCCGGGCCGCCCGGTCCCAGGGCGTGGACGTGATCCGCCTGGACATGGGCAACCCCGATATGCCGCCGCCCTACCCGGTCGTGGAGGCGTTGTGCCGCTGCGCCAACCGGTCTGACCGACACGGCTACCCCGGCTACCGGGGAATCCCTGCCCTGCGCCAGGCAATCGCCGCGTATTACGAGCGCCGGTTCGGCGTCTCGCTCGACCCAGAGACGCAGGTCGTGCCCCTCATCGGTTCCAAAGAGGGGCTGGTCAACATGGCGCTGGCCTGCCTCGACCCCGGTGACGTGGTGCTCGTCCCCGACCCCGGTTACGCTCCCTACACGCTGGGCGCACTCCTGGCCGGGGCCGAGGTTTACACCTTCCCCTTGGTGGAGGAGCGGGGCTTTTTGCCCGATCTCGAAAGCATCCCCGCCGACGTGGCCGGACGGGCCGCGTTGTTGTGGCTGAACTATCCCAACAACCCCACCGGCGCGGTCGCCGACCTGGACTTTTTTGCCCAGGCAGTGGACTGGGCGCGGCGTCACGACCTGCTGCTCTGCCACGACGCGCCCTACAGTGACGTGACCTACGATGGCTATGTAGCGCCAAGTATCTTGCAAGTGGAGGGGGCGGCGCAGACGGCGGTCGAGTTCAACTCGCTCTCCAAGACGTTCAACATGGCGGGCTGGCGGTTGGGGATGGCGGTGGGGAACGCCCAGGCATTGGAATCGCTGGCCTTGATCAAATCGAATGTGGATTCGGGCATCTTTTTGCCTCTCCAGGAAGCAGCCGTGCAAGCGCTCTCCACCGCGCCCGATTGGCTGGCGGAGCGGAACCGGGTCTACCGGGAGCGGCTCGACATTATCACCAGGGGATTGAACGCGGCGGGAATGGAAACGGCGCGTCCCCGGGCCACACTCTACGCCTGGGCGCGGGTGGCGGAAGGATGGGCCTCGGCTGAAGAGTTCGCCCTGGCGCTGTTGGAGCGGGCCGGGGTGGCCGTCGCTCCCGGCTCATTCTTTGGGCCGGCCGGCGGGCGGTACGTGCGGGTCTCGTCCACCGCGCCGACGGAGCGAATCGAGGAGGCGATGACGCGGCTGCGCCGGTTCGCGGAATCGTCGTGAGGGATGGACGGGAGCCTGACCCTCGACTCTGAACTCGGCGGGGAAGCGAACCCCCGCTGGCGGCGGTACGTCGTGGGCGCGGGCGCGTTGGAACCCGCCGAATTCTCCCTCCGCTTTATCGTCGCCGGGGCAACCCACCGCCGCTATTCCGACGCTCAAATAGACGATTACCAGGGGCTGCCCCGCCGCCGCTTTCTCTGGCGTCCGCCCTGCCGGATGAGCGTGCGTGCCCGTTTCTCCCATCCGGCGGGCGAGTTGCGCGGCACAGCCGGATTTGGTTTCTGGAACGACCCGTTTATGATGACCGGTGTGCGAGCGCCGGCACTGCCCCGCGCCATCTGGTTTTTTTACGGCTCGCCGCCTTCGGATATCAAACTGGACATTGACACAGCGGGCTGCGGCTGGAAAGCGGCCACGATAGACGCGCTGCGCCCGGCCGCGCTCGTCCTGGCTCCGCTCGCACCCGTGGCGGCGGCGCTGATGAACCTCCGCCCTCTCTACCGCGCTCTGTGGCCCCCCATCCAGCGGGCGTTGAACGTGCGCGAGGCCGCGCTCCAGGTGGATATGACCGGGTGGCACACCTACGTTTTGGAGTGGGGAAAGGAACGGGCCCAGTTCCGCGTGGACGGGGAGACTGTGTTGGAGGATGCCCCCGCCCCCCACGGCCCGCTGGGCTTTGTGATGTGGCTGGATAACCAATATATGGTAGCCACGCCGTGGGGCAAGTTGAGGTGGGGCTTGCTGGACGTGCCGGGCCGCCAGTGGATGCAAGTGGACTGGGGCAGTTTAGATATTTCAGCAGGCGGGCAGGATGCGCCTAAAGCCCCCAGCGCCGCCTGATGCGATAGGATGCGGGCAAGATGCCCGCGTTCCGTCGCCAAAGGCCGGATGCCCGCGTTCCACCGTCAAAAAGATGAAAGACCAGATGTATTCGGAACTGCTCAAAGCGTGCGCTCAACCGGGTTGCCCCCTGTGCCGGATGTCGCTCGAAGCCGTGCGCCGCTACCTGGCGAGCACGATGTACGAATTCGTCAACGACGGCGGCGTGCGGGCCGCTCTGCGTGCCGCACGCGGCTATTGCAACCGGCACGCCTGGATGGTGACGGAAGGATACGGCGTGGTGCTGGGCGTGGCCGTCGTCCAGCGCGACCTCATAGACGCCACGTTGGAAGCCACCGAGAGCGTTCCGCAGAGACAGGGAGGCCCCAAGATTGCCCGTCGCCTGCGCCCCACAGCCGACTGCCCGGCCTGCACGCACCAGCGGAGGATGGATGACATTGCCATCCAGACGCTGCTCAAATACCTGGACGACCCCGATATGGCCTCGGCGCTGGAGGGAACGTGCCTGTGCCTGCCGCACCTGGCGCGTGCCCTGGAACTGGTGCGCGATTCCGACCAGCTCGAGCTCCTGTTGCGCTTTCAACGGAAATCGCTGTTAGAGCTGCGC
>CAYNVC010000234.1:0-5016 GCA_964400615.1 uncultured Anaerolineales bacterium
CTGAATCCACCGCTCGCGCTGACCTCCAGCGGCTGGGGCAGGTCGTTCAGCCAGACGGTCGCGTCGGGGTCGGTCACGCCCTCGATGAGCAACTCGCTCTGATCCGCTCCCACGGACATGTCCTCCGGCAGGTTTGCCAGACGGATGACCGGGGGTTGGGTATCAATCTGGATTGGGATCGTGCTGGCCGAGTTACGCACGGTGGCCTGGGCGGAAACCTGGACGAAATACTCGCCGTCCGGCAAAACTTGCCCCAGGCGATCCAGGCCATCCCAGACCACGGTGTGCTGCCCGGCAGCCTGCTGCTCGGCCTCGACCAGGGTACGCACGGGAGCATGGGTCTCGTCCAACACGTTGACCGTGACGGCAGCGTCGTCGGAGAGAGAGTACATGACCAGGGCCGTGTCCATATCGCCGTCGCCATTCGGAGAGAAAAGCTCGCTTTCGGCGTTGACAGACACCTCGACTGTGCGTGCCCAGTCCATTGGAAAGAGCAACACCAGAATAGTGCCGATAGCGCCCAGGGTCAGGATGGCGAGCAGGGGCGCGACGTTGAGGCGTCTGGTCGGCATAGTTTGGCGTTGAGTTGGTTGAGTCAGGCGTGTCCTCATCGCAGTTAATCCAGGTCTATCATAATAATGTCGGTCTGCTCCTCGTCCTGCGGTCGAGGGCGCACGACTGGCAGCGGATCGGGTCGAACCGCCACGGGGGGAAGGGGACGATAAAGCTCGCTCCGGCCAGGTGACGAGGCCAGCACGGGGCGGGTCAAATAACTGGAAAGGGCGTACAGTCCTATCACGGCCAGGCCGGTCCAGCCACATTCGATCAGGAAAGAGAAGGGAATATCCAGCGGGCGCAGCAGGCCGAGGGCCAGGGGGGCCGCCAGTATGCCGGCAGCCAGCCCCAGCAGACCGGCGCTCAACCCAGCCCGGCGCACGAGAGCGGGGCGGGGTGCGCTTTTCATCCGGCTGTGCATGAGGCCCATGCCATACCCGGCCAATCCCCAGGCGAGGATTTGGAGCAGGTTGAGCAGCAAACCCTGTGCATCCGACGTAAAAGGTTCAGCTATCCAGAGCAGGGTCTGCAATGAATTGGCGCTCTGGAAGCGGGAGATCAATTGGTCAACCGGCAACAGTTGTCCCCCCAGCAGCAACAAATCCGGCGTCGTCCCGCACATCCCGGCAAATATCTTGAGCCACATGGCAGCCCCCAGCCCCATCAGCGCCCCACCCCACTCGGCCCACCACAGACCACCCAGGAACGGTATCAACAGCGCCACGCGGTAGGAGGAGAAAAGCGGCGCAACGAGCACCAGCAGCACGGCAGCGACGTGGTGTTGGAAGAGAAATATCGGCAAGAGCAAACAAGTCAGGGCCAGGGCAGCGACGTAGATAGAGATAGAGTAAAGCGGCAACCCCAGGGCCAGGACAAAGAGCAGGTATCCGGCCACCGGCGCGGCCAGTCCGGCGATCAACACCCCGGCGGCGATAAAGGTGCGCCACTCGGTCGTAAAGACGCCGGTCGCCTGGGCAGTGAGCAGGAATGTGGCCGCCATCCCCAGCGCCGGCAGCAAGCGGTCGCAAAAGAGGCGATAGCGCTGATAGAGGTAGGCGGGGAAGGTCAAAATCCTGTTCACGGCGCTGCCTCCCGCCGCTGCGGCATGACCATCTGGGTGGGGGTGACGGAAGCCATGCGGGCGTGGGTGCGTGCCCAGTTACGCAGCGCGGTCACTTGTTCGCTCATCGTTTGGGAGAGAGGGATAGAAGCAGCGACGGTACGCAGCAGGTCGCTCTCTTCCAAATCCCGCCCCACGTCAAAGGCATCGTACAGCCCGGCGATGATGGCCTGCTCTATCTCGGCGCCGCTGAACCCCTCCGTCTCCCGCGCCAGGCGCGGCAGGTCGAACTGCTCTGGGGCGCGGTGGCGCTTGAGCAGATGGATGGCGAATATCTCTTGCCGCTCTTCGAAATTCGGCAGGTCAATAAAGAAAATTTCGTCAAAGCGTCCTTTGCGCAACAGCTCCGGCGGCAGTTGGGAGATGTCGTTGCTGGTGGCAATGACGAACACGGGGGCGGTCTTTTCTTGCAGCCAGACCAAAAAGCTGCCAAAGACGCGGGCCGAGGTTCCAGCGTCGGAGCGGCCAGAACTGGAGAGGCCAGAGAGGCCCTTTTCGATCTCGTCCAGCCAGAGGATGGCCGGTGAGACAGTTTCGGCCAGGCGCAGGGCGGAACGCATGTTCTCCTCAGAAGCGCCCACCAGCTCGCTAAATACGCGCCCCATGTCCAGGCGCAGGAGCGGGAGTTTCCACGCGGTGGAGACCGCCTTGGCGACGAGCGATTTCCCCCCACCCTGCACACCCAGGAGAAGCAGCCCGCGCGGTTCCGGCAACCCAAACTCGCGCGCCTGCTCGGTAAATGCCAGGCGGCGTTTGTGGAGCCAGACTTTGAGGTCAGACATTCCGCCGACGTATTCCATCTCTTCCTGAGCCTGATAGTACTCGAGGATGTTGGATTTGCGGATCAGTTGTTTCTTTTCGGCAATGATTATTTCGGGGTCGAACCGGCGGGTCACGACGACCGATTTGGCAAACGCATTCTCCGCCTCACTGACCGTCAGCCCACGCGCAGCTTGCAAAACCTGTTCCCGTTCCTGCGGTTGTAATTTCAACCGCAGCCGGCCCTGGCTGCGGACGGAACGGATCACCCGCTCCAGGGCCTCGTTCAATTCCTCCGGCGCGGGGAGGGAAAAATCAACCAGTGTGATTTCCTTTTCCAATTCCGGTGGCAACCGCAGCACCGGGGAGAGGAACAGGATCGTCTTCTGGCTTTCTTTCAACTGCTGTACCAGGTCACGGACTTTGCGCAGCACCGCCGGGTCGGGCGGCACGTGGGGAGAACTCAGGAAAGGGTGAAAGTCTTTCAAGAGATATAGCGCCGCCTCGCGCGAGCGCTCAATGTGCTCGAGCGCCTGCAACGCGGAACGAGCGCCGGGGTCAACCTCGGTGGGGCGGACGGTGTCAATGGACATCACGCCGGTGGTCACGGTCCAGGCGTAAAGCCGCTTCTTCAACTGGGCAGCGACGCGGACGAGCATGCTCTCGATGCGCCGCTCCTCCCAGGAGAGGATATAGATCAGCGGGTACTTGGCCCGGATCAGGACCTCCAATTCCCGTTCTCGCCCGGTTACGTTCATGGATGTCTCATTCACCCTCAGTATCTACGCCCGCCCATTTCACCCCTACCAATCCAATCCCAATTCCTCCAACGTCTCCGGCAGCGGTGCACCCGTCGCCGCGTCCCAGCCGTATTCGGCGTAAGCGCCGCTCAGGAGAGCGGCCACGTCAGGGACGGTTCCCTCGCTGCCGCCGTCCTCCAATGGTCGAGTCAACAGGTCGGGCAGGTGATCGGCGGCGGCGGTGAGGCCCAACCGCAGGTTGAGCACGCGCTTGAGCGTGACGATGCGCTTGCCCAGCGTCATCAGGTCGTCAGCCTCCAAATCCCAGCCGGTCGTATCGTTCAGCGCGGCCAGCACCATCTCGACTCCGGGGTTTTGGAACTGGCACAGGGTGAGCGCGTTGTAGAGGTTGCGCCACGCCTGTTGCCGCGCGGCGACGCGCCCCTTGGCCTCCGTCGCCTCGAAACGGTCGCCGGGAACGACGCCCAACTCGATAGGCGGCCCCTGGCCGGTGTCCACGCTGTACATGTCCCCCTCCATGTGGCACGCTCCGCGCGGGGAGAGGGCATAGGTCACGGCCAGGCCAGCAAAGGCGCGGGGATCGTGCATCGGCACGTCCAACCGGTTGACCGTGGCCGCCAGTTCCGGCACACCGAACTGCTCGGCCAGGAAAGCGCTGCCCTTCGCCAGCGTGTCGCCGAATCCCTCGCGCCGGGCCATCATCTCGATCAAATGATGGAACGTGGCGGCGTCGCCGTAGCGGATATCAATGCCGTCGGTATCCACCAGGACGAGGATGCCGCGCTCGAACATCTCACAGGCCAGCGCGATGACGGAGCCGGTGCTGATGGTATCCAGGCCATAGAGGTTGCACAAGTGTCCGGCGTAGATGACATCTTCCAGGTCATCCACCATCACCAGCGAGCCGAGCGCACCCAGCGTCTCGTATTCGGGGCCGTCCACTTTGTCCACGCCATAGCTGGGAGCGCGGGTCTCACGCCCGCAGGCGATGGGGCAACGGTAGCAGGCGGTGTTCTTGTTCTGGTACTGCTCCACCATCAGCACGCCGGAGAGGTTGCTGGCCCCCTCCCACTCTCCTTGTTGGAAATAGCGGATCGGCATGTCGCCGTACATGAGCGCCATGTCCACGTAGCAGGCGGTGCCGGCCAATTGGAGCGACATGGCCGCCATGTCCTCGCTCAATCCCTGGTTGATCTCTTGCGCCACTCGCTTGAGGCCCTCCGGGTCGGCCAGGGGGATTTTGGCAGAGCCGCGCACGGCAACCGCTTTGAGATTCTTGGAACCCATCACCGCCCCCATCCCGGTGCGACCAGCAGCACGACCGTGATCGTTCATCACGGCGGCCATCAGCACCCGGTTCTCACCGGCCGGGCCGATGCAGGCGACGCGCGCTTTTGGTTCACCCAAAGCCTGGCGTACCTGCTCCTGCGTCTCGTAAGAGTCGCTGCCCCACAGAGCGGCGGCATCGTGCAGGGCGGCGCGGCCCTCGACGATGGAGAGCCAGACCGGTTTTTCGGACTGACCGGTGATGACGATGCCATCGTATCCGGCAAAGCGCAGCTCGGGGCCAAAAAAGCCGCCGGTGTTGGATTCGCCCCAGATGTGGGTGAGGGGAGAGAGCGCACAGACGCTGCACCGCCCGGCCGAGGGCATCCGTGTGCCGACCAGCGGGCCGGTCATAAAGATGAGCGGGTTATCAGGCCCCAACGGGTCAGTGTCGCCGTCAACCATATCGTAGGCGAGACGCGCCGCCAGCCCGCTGCCGCCGACGAAAGCGCGGGCGTACTCTTCGGCGAGCGGTTCGTCCCACAGATTGCCCGT
>CAYNVC010000235.1:0-4980 GCA_964400615.1 uncultured Anaerolineales bacterium
CCGGTGTCCAGCCCTTAATCTCCCCTTAAGGTTCCCCATAGCTGTTCTTAAAGACAAAACCCCCTCTCCTGTGGTATCCTGTCCTTTGGAAACGTAAAGAGCGTGCGTGAGATCACGTTTAACGTTTGACGTTTCACGTTTGACGCTCGACGTTTCACATTCAACCATCAGGAGGCGAATTATCATGGGACGCAAAATTTGGCTTGTTCTTGTGCTCGCGACAATGGTCTCACTCGCAGCCAGCGTCGCTGCTCCCGTCATGGCTCAAGAAGGGGACCAACCCGAAGGTGAACCTCCGAGCCTGACCCTGTTCACCCGCTACCCGGCCCAGGAAGTCGCCATCGGCGACAACGTCACCTTCGACCTGACGCTGCGTGCCGGGGCCGCCCCCCAGACCGTCCGCTTCGACGTATCGGGGCTGCCGGAGGGCTGGACAACCACGTTCCGGGGCGGGGGCAAGGTCATTCACGCGGCCTACGTCGAGCCGGAAAACGACACCACGCTCAACATGAGGGTGGAACTGCCCGCCGACGTTCAGGCCGACACCTACCGCTTCTCCGTCGTCGCGCGGAGCGACGCGGCGCAGGCCGAACTGCCGATAGAGTTGACCGTCGCCGAGAAACTGCCCCCCAGCCTCAGCCTGGAGGTCGAGCTGCCCACGCTGATGGGCACGTCGGACACCACTTTCCGCTACAACGCCACACTCAAGAACGACGGCGACGAGGACATGTCCGTCAACCTGATCGCCGACGCGCCGCCCGAGTTCCAGGTCACGTTCAAGATGAGCGGGCAGGACGTGACCGCCATCCCCATCGCGGCCAACGAATCCAAGCGCCTGAGCATCGAGGCCAAATCCTATACCACCGTCCCGGCCGGCGATTACCAGATCAACGTGTTGGCGCAGGGAGGCGAGGCCCAGGCCACGCTCGCGCTCGTCGCCAGTGTCACGGGTAAACCAGACCTGAACGTCACCACACCCGATGGCCGGCTCTCGGCGCAGGCGCGGGTTGGGCGGGGAACCTCCCTGCAGATCGTGGTGCGGAACACCGGCAGCGCCCCGGCCCGCGACATCGAAATGAGTGCGACCTCCCCCTCCGATTGGCAAGTCGAGTTCGACCCCCAGCAGATTGCCGAAATACCGGCCGGGCAACAGGTCCAGGTGACGGCCAACGTGCAACCCGCCGACCAGGCCATCGCCGGCGATTACGTCGTCACCGTCCACGCCCGCCCGCAGGGGGGCGCGTCCGAATCGGCCGAGTTCCGCATCACCGTCCTCACCTCCACGCTGTGGGGTATCGTCGGCGTCGTCATCATCGCCGTGGCCGTGACCGTAGTCGGGTTGGCCGTCACCCGCTTTGGTCGCCGATAGCGAGGAAAGGAGCCAGGTTTTTCCCGAAAAGACCCGGCTTCTAATGGAGGTGATAGGGAAATGAGTGAGATAATTCTCGAAAGCCAGAATCTCACCAAGCAATACGGCGATTTCGTCGCCGTGGACGGCCTGAACCTGACCGTGCGGCAAGGAGAGGTCTTTGGGCTGCTCGGCCCGAACGGGGCCGGCAAGACGACGACCATCCTGATGCTGATGGGACTGACCGAGCCGACGGCAGGGAGCGTGCGCGTGCTGGGCCTCGACCCGGCACGCCAACCGCTGAGCGTCAAATCGCGCGTGGGATACCTGCCCGAACGGGTTGGGTTCTACGACGGGCTGACCGCCCGCGAGAACCTGACCTACATCGCCCGGTTGAACGGGCTGCGCCGCCGCGAGGCAGCGGAGAGAGTCGAGGGTATGCTGACGCAGATGGGGCTGAGCAACGTCGCCGACCGGCGGGTAGGAGCGTTCTCGCGCGGCATGCGCCAGCGGCTCGGCGTGGCCGACGTGCTGCTCAAACAACCCCAGATCATCATCATGGACGAGCCGACCCAGGGACTGGACCCCGAAGCGGCCCACGAATTCCTGGATATCATCCGCCGTCTCAAAAATGAAGGCATCACCATCTTGCTCTCATCCCACCTGCTGCACCAGGTACAGGAGGTCTGTGACCGGGTGGGGTTGTTCTACCACGGCCAGATGGTGCTGGAGGGCACGGTCGCCGACCTGGCGCGGCAGGTGCTGGGTGGCGCGTACCGGGTTCACCTGGAGGCCGAGGGGAACGGTGGGTTCGACCAGGTGTTGGGCCGCCTGCCCGGCGTGGTCGAGGTCAAAAGGCCCGCTCCCAACGTCTACGAGTTGGAAGCCGCAAACGATCTGCGGGCCGCGGCCGCCAAAGCGGTGGTCGAAGCGGGCGGGAGACTGCTCTCGTTGAACGTCGAAGCGCTCAGCCTCGACGAAATCTATACCAGTTATTTCCAGCAGGAGGTGGAACATGGCGCAGCCTGAGACAAACGCAATCGAACGGGAAGGCTCGCCCTGGACCGGCCTGTGGGCCGTGGTCGCCAAAGAGATGGCCGACCACCTGACCAGTGTGCGGATGTTGATTTTCGAGCTGCTCATCCTGCTGACCGGGATCGGCACGGTCTATGGGGCAACCCAAAATTTGCGCAACGCAGCCGGAAAGGACACGTTCCTGTTCCTGAAACTCTTTACCACGTCGCGCGACCCCATCCCGGCGTTCGTCGGGTTCCTGGGATTTCTCGTCCCGCTGACCGCCATCGCGCTGGCGTTCGACGCCGTGAACGGCGAGTTCAACCAGCGCACGATGTCGCGCGTGCTGGCCCAACCGATCTACCGGGATGCGCTGCTCCTGGGCAAGTTCCTGGCCGGGCTGTTCACCCTGGCGCTGGTGCTCACCACCATCTGGCTGCTCATCATCGGGCTGGGTATCCTGCGCCTGGGCGTGCCGCCCAGCGGCGAGGAAGTGGCTCGCGGCGTCTGGTTCCTGCTGCTGACCATCTTTTACGGCGGCATCTGGCTGGCGCTGGCGCTGGTTTTCTCCATCCTCTTCCGCCAACCGGCCACGGCGGCGCTGGCCTCGATTGCCGTCTGGCTGTTCTTTACCGTCTTTTGGAGCATCATCGCCGACATGCTGGCCCAGGCGCTGCGCCCCGTGCGGATGGGGCTGCCGCAGGAGATATTGGCCCAGGCGCAGTTGGGCCTGGCGCTGACCCGCCTCTCGCCCAACACGCTCTACTCGGAGGCCATCCTGGCGACGCTCAACCCGGCGGTGCGCTCGTTGGGGCTGGTGCTGCCGATCCAGCTCCAGGGGGCCGTGTTCGGCGCTCCGCTGCCGTTGGGCCAGAGCATCATGCTCGCCTGGCCGCACCTGACCGGCCTGATCGCCGTGACGATCCTGCTCTTTGCGCTGGGTTACGTCCTCTTCCAGCGGCAGGAGGTTCGCGCCTGAGAAAAAGAGGCCGGGTTTTTCGGAAAAACCCGGCCTCTTGGGAGAAAGTCAAAATGAGAAAATTAGTATCCGTGCTAATTCTGGTTCTCGTGTTGAGCATGAGCCTGGGCTGTGGCGGGGCCGACCTGCGCCAGATAGGGCAAGCGCCGACAGCGACCGCCGTCCCAACCGCCACTCTGCTGCCCACGCCAACCCCGTCCGCGCCGCAGGCCACGCCGTCCGCGACCCACGGCGACGTGCTGGACGCACTGCAAGAGACGTTGGAGCGCATCTACCAGCAAGTCGGCCCGTCGGTGGTCAACATCCAGGTGGTGCAAAAGCAGGAGGTCAACCCGTTGCAAACGCTGCCGTTCCCCTTCTTTGGGCAGCAGCCCCAGCAACCACGGGAGCAGTACCAACACAGCTCCGGCTCCGGCTTTGTCTGGGACGAGGAGGGCCACATCGTCACCAACAACCACGTCGTCGAGGGAGCCGACAAGATCGAGGTGACGTTCCCCGACGGGACGACCGTGCCCGGAACCGTGGTCGGCGCGGACAAAGATAGCGATCTGGCGGTGGTGCAGGTGGACATGCCCGCCGGACATCCCCTGCCCGCCCCGTTGACCCTGGCCGATTCCACCCAGGTCCAGGTCGGGCAGCTCGCCGTCGCCATCGGCAACCCGTTCGCGCTGGAAAACACAATGACGGTGGGATTCATCAGCGCGGTGGGCCGCTCCCTGCCGACCGAGAGCGGGGCCGGACAGCCCTCCTACACCATCCCCGACGTCATCCAGACCGACGCGCCGATCAACCCCGGCAACTCGGGCGGCGTGCTGGTGGACGACGAGGGGGCAGTCATCGGCGTCACCAGCGCGATTGTCTCGCCGGTGCGGGCCTCGGCCGGAATCGGGTTCGCCATCCCCGCCGCCATCGTCCAAAAGGTCGTCCCGGCGCTGATCGAGAGCGGGCGCTACACCTACCCCTGGCTGGGCATCAGCGGCACATCGCTCGACCCCGACCTGGCCGGGGCAATGGATCTGGATCCCAACCAGCACGGCGCGTTGGTGATCGAGGTCGTGCCCGGCGGCCCGGCCGACGAGGCCGGTCTGCGCGGCAGCGACCGCACCATCACCGTGGATGGGGCCGAGCGCAAGATCGGCGGGGACATCATCACCGCCCTCGACGACCAACCCATCCAGGATTTCGACGACGTGGTCGCCTACCTGGTGGACGAGACCGAGGCCGGGCAGCGCATCACGCTGACCATCCTGCGCGGCGGGCAGGAGCAACAGGTCGAGGTGACGCTGGGCGAGCGCCCCACGGCGGAGGAGCCAACCCCCGCAGCGGAAGAGACGCCGACCGGGAAAGCCTGGCTTGGCATCAGCGGGATGACTCTCGCGCCGGAGGTGGCGCAGGCGATGAGCCTGCCGGAGAACCAGACCGGCGTCCTGATCGGGGAGGTCGTCGGCGGCGGCCCGGCGGACGAGGCGGGGCTGCGCGGCAGCTACAAGCCGGTGACCATCCGGGGGCAGCGGCTGCTGGTGGGCGGCGACGTCATCGTCGCCTGGGACGAGCAGCCCATCGAGAGAATGGAGGAAATCCAGGCCCTGGTCGGCCAGAGCGACGTGGGACAAAAAGTCACCCTGACCGTGCTGCGCGA
>CAYNVC010000236.1:0-4977 GCA_964400615.1 uncultured Anaerolineales bacterium
CTGGCGTTGCTGGCATTGGCTACGCTGGCGACAGTGGTTTCCCACTCCGCCGCTCCTGCTGAGGATGGGGGCGGGGGGACGCTCTGCTTTTGGTCGGAGCAGGGCATGATTTGCGTCGAGCGGGAGGGTGGGCTGGGGGCCGCTGCGCCGGATGCCGCTGGGCTGCTGGTGGCACTTTTGTCCGGCCCCACTCCCGGCGAGCGGGCGCGGGGTGTCCGCTCCGCCATTCCGGCCGGGACGACGCTGGCGGGAGAGGTGCAGTCCGGCGCAGCTCTCACCGTTTACCTGAAAATGCCGCCGGAATCGCTGCGGGCGCTGGATACCGAGACTGTCGAGGCCATCGTCGAGCAAATCGGCTGGACTCTGGAGCCGCTGGGCTGGCGCGACCTGCGCGTCCAGACCTGGAACCCGGCCGGGGGTAAATTCGTCCCGCTTTCGGATTTCCTGTCCGCGATACCCGCCCCGCGCAAAGAGACTGCCCCACCGGAGCAAGGGCCGTCGCTCGCCTACGCCGGTCAGCCCCCGGCCCCCGGTCAGGGCCAGCCACGGGGTGCGCTCAGCGGCAAGACGGTCTACGTCAGCGCCGGGCACGGCTGGCAATGGAACGACTCTGTGAACGGGTGGCGCACCCAGCGCCCTCCCTACCAGGACATTATCGAGGATCACAACAACGCCGAGGCGGTGGATCAATACCTGCTCCAATACCTGTGGAACGCCGGGGCGATGGTCTGGCCGGTGCGCGAGCGGGACATGAACCAGGCCGAGGTGATCGTGGACGACGATGGGCCGTTCACGGGCACGGGGTATTTCGAGACCGGCGCGTGGACGACCACGACCAGCTCCGGCAGTGGTTACGCCGGCGGCGACTATCGTTGGGCCACGACTGTGACCACCGCTCCCACCGCTGCCGCCGTCTGGACCGCCACCATCCCCGCCGATGGCAGGTACGCCGTCTACGTCTGGTACCGTCCCGCCACAGTGGATCGTCCCGCCGACGCCCATTACACCGTCCACCACGCCGGGGGCGAGACGGCGGTGACGCTCGACCAGCGGTATCACGGCGTCACCTGGCACTATATCGGCAGCTATGGTTTCCGGGGTGGGGAGGTCGCCACGGTCACGCTCAGCAACCTCTCTGCCTCCGCCGGACGGCACGTCATCGCCGACGCGGTGCGCTTTGGCGGTGGCTTTTTCGACGACCTGACCGGCATTGGCACGGCGGCCCCGTCCGCACCGGACAGGCCCTGGTGGGAGATGGCCTCGTTCTACTACGTCCAAAAGATGGGTATGGACGAACCGCCCTACGGCGACGTGACCGCCCGTCCCATCTATGCCCGTTGGGAGCACGCCGGCAGCGGCGACGACGCGGTCTACGTCTCCTGGCACACCAACGGCTACAACGGCAGCGCACGCGGCACCGAGACCTATGCCCACAGTGGCGAGTCGCTCCCCCGCACGGCGGGTAGCCTGACCCTGTGCCACACCATCCACACCGAGGTGGTGCACGACATCCGGGCCGGGTGGGATTCGCTGTGGACCGACCGGGGGGAAAAGACGAGGAACCTGGGCGAGCTGCGGATGTTGTGGGACAGCGATCCAGAGACTCGCATGCCCGGCGCACTGATCGAGATCGCGTTCCACGATAACCCAGCCGACGCGGCTGCGCTCAAGGAACCGGCCTTTCAACTGCTCGCGGCGCGGGCTGTCTACCAGGGCATTGTCAAGTATTTCGAGGAGCGGGACGGCGCGTCCCTGCCGCTCTTGCCGGAGCCACCCACCCATCTGGCGGTGCAAAACGTGGGCGGGGGGCAGGTGCGGGTCTCGTGGCGGCCCTCGCCCACCGATACAGTCGGCCTGCTCGGTGACGCGGCCACCGGCTACCGCGTCTACACCTCTGCCACCGGCCTGGGCTGGTCGGATGGCGTCTCCGTCACCGGGGCCACAGTTTATACCATCACCGGCCTGGCGGAGGATCAGCTCGTTTTCGTCCGCGTCACCGGCGTCAACGCGGGGGGCGAGTCGTTCCCCACCGAGGTGCTGGCCGCCCGCGTGGGAGACGTGGCGGGCGTGTTGGTGGTCAACGGTTTCGACCGCCTCAACAGCACGATGTTGGTCCCCGAAAATGATCCGGTGGAGGGATACAACTTGCGCACGTTTCTGGATCGGATGAACCGGTACGATTACGTGATCCAGCACGGCGCGGTCATCACCTACCCTTTCGATAGCAGCAGCAACGAGGCTGTGCAGGACGGTGTGCTCGACCTGGACGATTACGGGGTGCTGGATTGGATCCTGGGGGAGGAATCGGTCAACGAGGAGACGCTGGACGGGACGGAACAATCGCTGTTGAGCAGCTATCTGGCGGGTGGAGGGGCGCTCTTTATCAGCGGGGCCGAAATCGGCTGGGATTTGGATTACCTGGGCAGCGTGTACGACCGCGCTTTCTACACCTCCACGCTGCGGGCCGTGTATAGCGGGGACGACGCCGGGACGTACACGGTCACGCCGGCCACCGGTTCCATTTTCACCGGGCTTGTGCCTTTCAGCTTTGACGCCGCCGGTATGTACGACGCCGACTATCCAGACCAGATTGCGCCCACCGGCGGCTCGACGGCATCGCTGGCCTATAGCGGCGGGAACGGCGGCACGGCGGCGATACAATACCAGAGCAGTTCAGGTGATTGTCCACGCCTGGTCTATTTTGGCTTTCCCTTCGAGACCATCCGGCCAGAGCAGCGGGGTGGGGTGATGGCGCGGGTGATGGATTTTCTGGCCCCCTGTCTGCCGCAATCTCTGAGCACCCGGATCACCAGTCCGGCCAACCTCAGTGCCCATAACTCGGTTCCTCCATTTGCCGGGACGGCCCGTGTGACCGGGGCGAGCATTGATCGGGTGGAGGTGCAGATCCAACGCCCCGACGGCGATTACTGGGCGGAATCTGATTGGGTGACATCCACGACCTGGCTCACGGCCAGTGGTACGAGCGTGTGGACGTACACGCTGCCGATGACTTTGTCCGTGGAGGGTGATTACTACCTCCGGGCTTGCGCCTGGACGACGGACTCGATCTCGGACACCTCCCCGGCCGAGGTGCTCTTTACCTACGACGCGACCCCACCCACCGCGACTGTCCTCATCACGCCGACCGGCGGCGTCACCGTGTCCACTGTCGCAGGGGTGGCCTTGCGCTGGACGCCGGTTCCGCCAGACGGTGGTTCTTCCCTGGGATATTTGTTGGAATTGGACGGGCAGTTGCGCACGACGGCGCAGGCGGTCTACACGACCGGTCATCTTGCTATGGGGACGCACGCCTGGGGGGTGCAGGTTTTCGACGCGGCGGGGAATCATTCGGGCTGGGTCACGGATACCTTTTATATCCGGCAGTACCAGGTCTATTTGCCGCTGATAAGGAAATAACCTGGTTTCTTTCCCGTTACTGGACACTGGCGTTTTTGTTCATAGTGACGAAGCGGCTAAAGCCGCTACTATGAAAAGATGGGCATTTTGTTCGTAGTGACGGCTTCAGCCGTCCAAAAGGCTCAAAAGCGGTCAAGCCGCTACTATGAAGAGATATGGCATTCTGCCAGACTCGATCCCGTTAAATGGGCCGCTGACGCGAAAAACCTGTAGGAAACCAAATGACTGACGATAATTGGATGGACGAAACCACCCCCAGCCCGCGCGTGGTGGCGGAGGGGCAACCCGGTGCGGCATCGCTCCCGCCCTATATCTGGCTGTTGGGGGCTGCTGTGCTACTGTTGGCGCTGACAGTGTGCGGGCTGTGGTCGCTGTATTTGCTGCGTGGGCGGATGTCAGTTTCCGGCCCGACCCCGCCCCCTATCGTCTGGACTCCCACGGCTGCCCCCACGCCGACTCCCTTGCCCACTGCGACCGATGAACCCACCCCTACCACCTCGCCCGATATTGCCATCGGGCGGTACGTGCGGGTGGCGGGAACCGGTGGATATGGCCTCAGCCTGCGGGATGGGCCGGGAGAGAACTATGCCCGCATGGACGTGGCCCAGGAGGGGGAGGTGTTTATCGTCGTGGATGGGCCGCGCACGAGTTCCGGGGCCGAATGGTGGCGGGTGCGCGACTCGGAGAACGAGGAGCGTGAATGGTGGGCGGTGGGCAATTTCCTGGAGCCGGTCGAGCATCCGTAGGTTAAGCGATCAGGGAATCAGGAAATTGGGGAGGAGGCAGCCTCGCTTCCCAATCCCTGATTCCCCGGTTTCTCAACCTAGAATTTGAACAGCTTTTCGACGAGCTGCGATTTCATCAGATCGCCCTCGATCTTTAACTTGCCGCTGGTATAGGCCTGCATTGCGGGCAGCTTGCCGGAGACGAACGCCAGAAAATCCGCGTCCGACATTTTGAGCGTGGTGGTTGGCTTTTCGTGAACCCCTTTTTCCACCGTGCAGGTCTGGTTTTCGATGATGGTGTGCCAGTCGCCGCCGCCGGGGCCGGAGATGCTGAACTGAAAGACCACGTTCACCCCGCCCGCCGCGTCCGCCTGGAAGAACTCGCCCATCCGCTCGAACACCCCCGCCACCGTCTCTTCTCCTCCGCTTCCCTGTCCTGCTGCTTCCTTGTCTCCTGCCTCTTTGCCTCTTGCTTCCTGCCTCTTTTCCCCCATCAGCATATCCATCAGCGCGGCGTTGGCGTCGGGGTAGGTCTGCCATCCTTCGATGTCGTCGATCTCGGCCCAATGGCGATGAATCTGCTCCACCGTGGGCACGGTTTCCCCGTCGCCAACTTGCATCACCGGCGCGGAGACCACCGCTGCCCGGCTGAAAAACCCGCCGCCGGCATTGACTATCACGCCGCTTTCCGCGCATTGCTCCGAGGCCAGGTAGAGCACCGCCGGGGCCACGAACTCGGGTTTGAGCTTTTCCAGCATATCGGGTGGCATCACGTCCTCGGTCAGCCGGGTGGCGGCCAGGGGGGCGACGGTGTTGACTTTGATGTTGTGCTTTT
>CAYNVC010000237.1:0-4971 GCA_964400615.1 uncultured Anaerolineales bacterium
AGTTAGCAACTTGCGCTACGGCGCGGGTTGGCGATTTGCCACGTAGGGCAAGTTGGCAACTTGCGCTACGGTGTTGACTGAAACATACCTGTATGATACCACACGGCAGGAGAGCGCACAACTCGGACGAGCGGCGACGCCTGTTCACGGCGGCTCAAACCAGTGATTTAACCTGTTTCAACAGGTTTTTCGTGCGCGCCTGGAATCTCTCCATCCCTCCGCTTATTCTTCATCGCTGGTTGGGCACGGGGGCGATTGTCAAATCGAATCCTGAGAGTTATAATGACTGGGCACCGGCAAATTGCGAATTTTGTAGCCAGGACGCAGACTAACGCCGACTTGCGCAGACCTGGCTCGATCAATCTGCGTTTTTCTGCGTCCCTGGAACGGGAGATTGTATGGATTACGACGCCGTTCTGCAAACCGCGCTCTCCATCGCCCACGAGGCCGGCGAGGTCGTGCGGGCGGCCTTTCCGCGCACTGCGCTCGTCCACACCGGCTTCAAGGGGGCGGTCAACCCGGTCACGGAGACGGATACCGCCGCCGAGGAGCTGATCGTCGCTCGCCTGCGGGCCGCCTTCCCCGCCCACCGCGTACTGGCCGAGGAGGGGGGTGGGGCGGATTGGCGCACGCCCGGCCCGCCCATCTGGTTGATCGACCCGCTGGACGGGACGAATAATTTTAGC
Organism: uncultured Anaerolineales bacterium; assembly: GCA_964400615.1. GTDB lineage: Bacteria > Chloroflexota > Anaerolineae > B4-G1 > B4-G1 > B4-G1. Next base: position 687 of record CAYNVC010000237.1, read on the forward strand.
CACGGCTTCCCGCACGTCGCCATTTCGCTGGGGCTGGTGGTGGAGGGGCAGCCCGTCGTCGGCGTGGCCTACGATCCGCTGCGGGAGGAGACGTTCGCCGCCCGTGCTGGTGGCGGGGCGACCCTGAACGGGCAGCCGATCCGCGTCTCCACAGTCGAGCGGCTGGAGCGCGCTTTCCTGGCGACCGGCTTCCCATACGACCGGCGCACGGCTGAGGATAACAACGTCGAGCGGCTCGACCATTTCCTGCGCCGTAGCCTGGGGGTGCGCCGCGCCGGGGCGGCGGTGCTCGATCTGGCATACGTGGCGGCGGGGCGGTTCGATGGTTTTTGGGAGATCCGCCTCAAGCCGTGGGACGTGGCGGCGGGGGTGCTGCTGGTGCGGGAGGCCGGCGGGCAGGTGACGGATTTCGCAGGCGAGCCGGATTGTCTCTCCGGCGAGTACGTCGTCGCCTCCAACGGGCGCATCCACGCCGATATGCTGCGCGTCATCCACACGGGAGCCGCCGCGCCGAGACCGGATGGGTAATTGGTTGACTTGTTCACATCTCCGTGCTACAATGAAAGCCGCGAGGTTCTTGGGACGCCCGGCTCGGATTTGGCAAATCCGAGCCGTTTGAGGGCCAGGTGCACAAGATATGGAGGTTTGGCAATTCCATTGGAGCAGAACCAACAGGTTTCTGCTTTAGAAACAGGATTATCACGATAAAGGAGAGAAATGGCACGAGAAAAAGTAATGATTGACGGCAACACCGCAGCGGCGACCGTCGCACACGCACTGAACGAGGTGATAGCGATCTATCCCATCACCCCATCCTCGCCGATGGGCGAGCTGGCCGACGAGCTATCGGCCAGAGGCGAGACCAATCTGTGGGGCACAGTGCCCAACGTGACCGAGATGCAGGCCGAGGCCGGCGCAGCCGGCGCAGTCCACGGCGCTCTGACCGCCGGCGCTCTGACGACCACGTTCACGGCCTCGCAGGGGCTTTTGCTGATGATCCCCAATATGTACAAGATCGCCGGCGAATTGCTTTCCACCGTCTTTCACGTGTCGGCGCGGGCCGTGGCCTGCCAGGCGCTTTCGATCTTTGGCGACCACTCGGACGTGATGGCGGTGCGCGGCACTGGCTTTGGATTGCTGGCCTCCAGCAACATCCAGGAGGTGATTGACAACGCGCTGATCGCCACCTCCGCCTCGCTCGAAGCGCGGGTTCCCTTTGTGCACTTTTTCGATGGCTTTCGTACCTCGCACGAGATTCAAAAAGTCGAAATGATCACGCAGGACGATATGCGGGCCGTCATCGAGGACGAGTACGTCCTGGCGCACCGTGCGCGGGGGATGAACCCGGACAACCCCGTCCTGCGCGGCACGTCCCAGAACCCCGATGTCTTTTTCGCTGCCCGCGAGACGGTCAACAAATACTATCTGGCCGCGCCCGACATCGTCCAGAAATATATGGACAAGTTCGCCCATGCGGTAGGCCGCCAGTATCACCTGTTCGATTATTACGGCGCACCCGACGCCGAGCGTGTGGTGGTGCTGATGGGCTCCGGCGCGGACGCCATGCAGGAGACGGTCGAATACCTGGCGGCGCAGGGCGAAAAGGTCGGCATGGTCAAAGTGCGCCTCTTCCGCCCCTGGTCAACCACACACTTTGTCCAGGCGCTGCCGGAGACGGTCAAGGCCATCGCCGTGCTCGACCGCACCAAGGAGCCGGGTTCGCAGGGTGAGCCGCTCTACCTGGACGTGCGCAACGCGGTCAGTGAGGCGCTCGGTGACGGGGTGCTCGAGTTGGCGGGCTACCCGGTCGTCGTCGGCGGGCGGTATGGGTTGGGTTCCAACGAGTTCAACGCCGGGATGTGCAAGGCGGTGCTCGATAATCTAAAGGCGGCCAAGCCCAAGAACCACTTTACGGTCGGCATCACCGACGACGTGACGTTCGCCAGCCTGGAATACGATCCGGCCTTCTCCGCCGAGCCGGAGGGGGTGCACCGGGCCATGTTCTGGGGACTGGGTTCCGATGGCACGGTCGGCGCGAACAAGAACTCGATCAAGATCATCGGCGACGCCACCGACAATTACGCCCAGGGTTATTTCGTGTACGACTCCAAGCGGGCCGGTGCGCGCACCATCTCGCACCTGCGCTTTGGCGCTGAGCCTATCCGCAGCACGTACCTGATCAACCGGGCCGATTTCGTGGCCTGCCACAATTTTGGCTTTTTGGAAAAGTACGACATGCTCGGCCCCATCAAGGAAGGCGGCACGTTCCTGCTCAACAGCCCCTACGGCCCGGATGAGGTGTGGGATCACCTGCCCCGCGTGGTGCAGGAGCAGGTCATTGCCAAAAAGCTCAAATTCTATGTCATTGACGCCTACGAGAAGGCCAGGGAGTTGGGGTTGGGCGTGCGCATCAACACGATCATGCAGGCCGCCTTTTTCAAGATTTCCGGTATTCTCTCGGAAGAGGAATCCGTAGAGTTGATGAAGAAATTCGCCCACAAGACCTACGGCAAGCGCGGCGACGAGGTCGTCCAGATGAATTACGACGCCATTGACGCCGGTATGGTCGGCGTCCAGGAGATCGCGGTGCCGGACAAGGCCACCAGCACCATCGAGATGCCGCCGCCGGTGCCGGTGGACGCTCCCCAGTTCGTGCGCGAGGTGTTGGGCGAGATGATCGCCGGGCACGGTGAGCGGATTCCCGTCTCCAAGCTGCCCGCCGACGGCACCTACCCGACGGCCACCACCCAGTACGAAAAGCGCAACATCGCCACCGAGATTCCCGTCTGGGAGCCGGACGTTTGTATCCAGTGCGGAACCTGCTCGCTGGTCTGCCCGCACGCGGCGATCCGCATCAAGGTCTATGACCCGCAAGAGCTGGAAAACGCGCCGGCGACGTTCAAGTCGGTGGACGCCAAAGGCAAGGCGTTCAAGGGGATGAAGTGGACTGTCCAGGTCGCGCCGGAGGATTGCACCGGCTGTGGGGCCTGCGTCTACAACTGCCCGGCCCGCAAGAAGGACGAACAAGGGCACAAGACCGACGTGCGTGCCCTCTCTATGGCTCCCCAGATTCCGTTGCGCGAGCCGGAAGGGGACAATTTCGAGTTCTTCCTCAGCCTGCCAGAGACCGACCCGGCGCTCTTTAAGCGGGGCACGGTCAAGGGCAGCCAGCTTTTGCGCCCGCTGCTCGAGTTCTCCGGCGCGTGCGCGGGCTGCGGCGAGACTCCCTATGTCAAGTTGATGACGCAGCTCTTTGGCGACCGGGCGATCATCGCCAACGCTACCGGTTGCTCCTCCATCTGGGGCGGCAACCTGCCCACCACGCCGTATGCCAGGCGTGCCGATGGGCGCGGCCCGACCTGGAACAACTCGCTCTTTGAGGACGCGGCGGAGCTGGGGATGGGCATGCGGCTCACGGTGGACAAGTTGAGCGAGTATGCTTTCGAGTTGCTCGACCAGGCTCGCGAGTGCCAGGATTGCAAAAAGAACCGCGCTCTCTTTGACGAGATCAGGAACGCCGACCAGTCCACGCCAGAGGGAATCGAGGCGCAGCGGGAGCGTGTGGCGGCGCTCAAGGATATACTGGCGGGGTGCGAGGGTAGCAAGCAGTTGCTTTCGGTGGCCGACTATCTGGTCAAGAAATCGGTGTGGACCATCGGCGGCGACGGCTGGGCCTACGACATCGGTTACGGCGGGCTGGATCACGTGATGGCCTCCGGGCGGAACATCAACGTCCTGGTGCTGGATACAGAGGTCTATTCCAACACCGGCGGCCAGATGTCCAAAGCGACTCCGCTGGGCGCGGTAGCCAAGTTCGCCGCGGCCGGCAAGCCGGTCGGCAAAAAGGACCTGGGGATGATGATGATGACCTACGGCACGGTCTACGTCGCCCGGATCGCCATGGGGGCGAATCCCGCCCAGGCGGTCAAGGCCTTTATCGAGGCCGAGTCCTACGACGGCCCCTCGATCATCATCGCCAACGCGCACTGCATCATGCACGGCATCAATATGACCGAGGGCATGAAGTATCAAAAGATGGCGGTCGAATCCGGCGCGTGGCCGCTGTTCCGCTACGACCCGCGCCGCAAGGCCGAGGGCCGGAACCCGCTGATCCTCGACTCGAAGGAGCCGACGCTGCCGCTGGAAGAGTATATGTACTCTGAGAACCGCTTCCAGATGCTCAGAAAGGCAAACCCGGAGCGGGCGGCACAATTGCTCCAGGCGGCCAAGAAGGACGTGGCCGCGCGGTTCAAGATGTACCAGCAGTGGGCCGAGATGGATTAGG
>CAYNVC010000238.1:0-1425 GCA_964400615.1 uncultured Anaerolineales bacterium
AACCGTCTTTGGCAATTCGGCCATTTTATGGTACACTGACACCAGCTTGCCCATTTTGACGAACGTGATAACTGCTCATCCACTCCCGCCGGACGCGGCGCTCCATACCAGGCGGCAGAGCAACTATTGACGAGAGGACAACTATGGCAGAGATTATCAACTGGCTCCAAGATGTAAGCGGGTATCTGCGCGTCTCACGGCGGCGGAAAGAGATGCGCCAGCCGGGGCAGGGATTCGATTACGCCAGCGACGAGTACCGCAACCTGGTGCAGCGCGTCGTAGAGCAGTTACACCCCCGGCGGATGCACCTGCGCGTGACCGAGATCGTGCCGCAAACGGGCACGACCAAAACATTCCGCTGCGAGCGCACAGACGGCCCCTTGCCGCCCTTCCGCCCTGGGCAATACGTCAATGTTTTCGTGGACGTGGACGGCGTGCTGACCAGCCGCCCTTACAGCATTGCCTCCGCCCCAGGAAGCGACGTGCTGGAATTGACCGTGCGCGACAAGCCGGGCGGGTTCGTCGCGCCGTACCTGCTCCACGAGGTAAAAGTAGGGGACGAGTTGGAGACGACCGGCCCGCAGGGATACTTTTACCACGAACCTTTGATTGACGGCAGCGACCTGGTCTTTATAGCCGGGGGGAGCGGCATCACACCGTTCATGAGCATCATCCGCAATGCGCTACGTGAGCACCGTGAACAGGCAGCGCCGGATCGGGTGACACTCGATATCCACCTGCTCTACGGCAGCCGCGTGCCGGAGGACGTGATATATGGCACCGAGCTGACCGAGTTGGCGGCGGAGCATCCCAATTTCGATTACACGCTCGTCATCTCCGAACCACCGCCGGAATACAGTGGCGTGACCGGTTTCATTGACGCGCACCTGCTCCGCGAGCGGATCGGCGACCCGGCGGGCAAGACGTTCTACATCTGCGGCCCACAGGTGATGTACGACTTTTGCCTGGCGGCGCTGGATGAATTGGGCGTGCCGCCCCACAAGATCAAGCGCGAGCTGTATGGCCCGCCCGCCGACGTGACACAGTCGCCCGGCTGGCCGGATGGACTGGCAGCGGACACCGTCTTTGAGGTGGAAGTGGAGGGACACGGGACCATCCACGCCCCGGCCGGCGAACCGCTGCTAAACTCGATGGAGCGATACGGCATCGTCGTGCCGGCGATCTGTCGCTCTGGAGCGTGCAGCGCCTGCCGCACCCGCCTTCTCTCCGGCCGAGTCTTTCAACCGGCCCACACCGCCCTGCGCGAGTCGGATAGAGAAATGGGCTACATCCACGCCTGCGTCAGCTACCCACTCGAGAACCTGCGGGTGCGGCTGGCATAAGCTCAACCGGAGAAAACAAAAATGCGCGGCCCTTACAAACGGGGGTATTTCGTTTCAGTTAGGGCCAATCCGCACCGGCCTG
>CAYNVC010000238.1:1525-4965 GCA_964400615.1 uncultured Anaerolineales bacterium
GCCTGACTCCAGCGCCGCCTGACTCCAGCGCCGCCTGTTCACGGCGGCGCGGCGCGAATATCCGCCAACCCGTTTGAAACACACCCTTTACAAACTCGTGCGCATTGACCTCTCCACCCAAACCTGAGCCACAGAGAAAACAAGCTCAGGGCAGCCAGGTAGGCCACCGGCCCGATTCCACCACCCTGCGCATCTCCCCGCTCCCGACGTTCAGCAGCCAGATACCCCGTTCCTCCGGCGCATACCGCTCGAACAACATCGCCTCCCCGTCGGGCGACCAGACCGGCGTCCCGGGAAAAAAGTTGGGGATAGAGGTCAGCGGGCGAGCGTCGTTGCCATCCGCCCGCATCACCCAAATCTGAACGTCCGAGTCCAGGTTGCGCACGACGGCAATCCGCGTCCCCTCCGGCGACCAGGCCGCCGTGCGGTCTCGAGCCGCCGCAGGCGCACTAAAATCGGCCAACTCCCCCGTAGCCGGGTCGAACCGCAACAGACAAGACCGGTACTCGTCACCATCGAGCTTGTTGCCGATCAGCAGGGCGACGTCGCTCCTGGGGTTCCAGATCGCCGGCTGCGACACCCGATCCGCCAGCACCTGGCTGCGACCGGCAGACGAATCATAGATTTGCAGAGCCGGCCCCGCGCTGCCGATGGAAATATAGCTAATCCAGCGCCCGCTGGCCGACCAGCGCAAGTCACTGCCGGGGAGCTGTGCGTCCTGGAAAAATGGCCCCGTCTCGCCGGTCTCTGGCGACAACCACCACAGAGACGGCATAGCCACGCCGTTCTTGGTCGCAAAATTGAGCCGCTCATAGATCAATCGCTGCCCATCCGGCGACCAAACCGCCCTATCACAGCTCACGTCCTGGCAGGAGAGCGCCAGCCGCCGCCCGCTCCCGTCCACACCGACGAGCCAGATATCCGTGCCCCGCTCCTGACGCGCCACCGTGTACGCGATGGTCGTCCCATCCGGCGCTAGACTGTACCAGCCGACATCCAACGCTTCGTGCGTGAGCGACAGCGGTTCGCCCCCGGCCAGCGGAGCGACGAAAATCTGAGTGCGGCCGGCCGCGTCACCGCCCAGGTAGAGAATCCGGGCCTGCGAGATCTGAAATTGCGCCGCCGCGCTGACCTGCGCCCCAGGTACAAACTGCCCAACGGCACGCTGCGCCGCCCCCCAGGTCAATCCCACCCCCAGTCCCAGCACCAGCACCGCGCTGACGAGCGGCATCACCGGCTCCAGCCGCCGCAGAGTCCGCTGGCGCACCAGCAGTTGTTGGCTCTTGACCGCCACAATGCTGATCCCAATCAACACCACCGCCAGCCCCACGCTAAACGCCACGATCAGCGACAGCCCCAGCCAGACGCGGTTGACCATCACAGAAATCAGCAAAATCGCTATGGCATCCGGACAGGGAACCAGCCCCCCACTGATTCCCATCGCCAGCAGCGAGCGCCAGGTGACCCGGTCGCCTGGACGGGGCATGAATTTGTGCTCGTGGGGCGGCCCCGGCTCGATGACCGGCTGGTTGACGACAATGCGCGTCCGGCCAGTCGTTGCATCCCGCTCATAGATAGGTGCGCGGGCGGCGGCGCTCTTCCGGCGGCGATACGCCCGCCAGTACCTCCAGCGCTGGTACAGCAACACGCCCCCCAGCCCCACGATCAGCAGGCCCGAAGCCACCTCTAACACGGGGAACAGAGTAGTGGGGAGAACGTACTGCGACGCGGTCAGCGCGACCACGCCCAACACGAGCACCGAACCGGTGTGGGCCAACGTGACAATGCTGCCCAGGCCCACAGCCTGCTTCAACGTCCCGTGCGACCCCACCAGGTAAGCGGCGGCGATGGCCTTGCCGTGCCCCGGTGTCAGGGCGTGCAGTGCGCCCAACAAAATGGCCGTGACAATCGCGCCCAGATAAAAAAGCGGCGAGAGCCTGGGAGCGCGGACGAGCCGGGTCAGAATCTCGACCGTGCGACGGGGGCGCGATGCCTGCGGCACGACCTCCACGTCGCCCGCCACGGACGGAGCGCCGCTATCCCAATAGGTCTCGAATTCCTCCCCCACGGCGGCCAGATCGAACGCCAGTTGCCCATTTTGCTGCGCCGGCCTCTCGAACCCAACCCCATCGCTGCCAGACAACACGAACCAATTTGTGCTGAACGGCTCCTGATACTGGTTGTGCAGATCGAGGTGATGGACGCCCCCTGCGGAAAGGTCGAGTGCCCAATCGGCAGCCAGGTGCAGGCAGATGGATTCGTCGCCCACCGAAAAAGCATCGAACGAGGTCGGCCAATCCACAGAAATCAACTGCCACGCCAGGGGAGTGGAGCCGTCGAGCGTGGCGACGAGTTCGGGGACGCGCGCCTCGGCCCAGGCATCTATCTCATCGGCGCTGATGACGTGGTCTTGATCCTGATCCGTCTCGCTCCACACCGCGCCCGCCAGCAGAGGGCCGGGCGCAATCGTCCACGCCACGCTGACCTGGTCCGGCGACAGGCGCACCGCCAGGGATTGAAAATACATATCGGCTGCGTGGGCGCGAGCGACCTGCGTCGTCAGCCCCACCAGCGCAAGGGTAACAAACAGAGCCAGCCATTTCTTCATCGAGCCATCGCCTGGGATTATATCACGTACCCGGCAATTTGCCATTTGGACGAATTTTAGCTATACTGTCGCTATGGCGAGGCAAACCGCGTCTCCCGACCTGCCGATCTATACCGTCGGCCACAGCGACCACAGCACAGACGAGTTCATCGCCCTGTTGCGCCAGCACGGCATCACACTCGTGGTAGACGTGCGCAGCCAGCCCTACAGCCGTTGGACGCACCAGTTCAACCGCGAGACGCTGGCCCGTGATCTGACCGAGGCCGGAATCGCCTACCGCTTTATGGGCGATTCGCTCGGTGGCCGTCCGCCCGACCCGTCCCTCTACGACCCAGGCCAAGAGCGCCCCGACTATCGCCGCGTGGAACAGACTCTGGCCTACCAATCCGGCATTGATCAACTGCTCGAGCTGGCCCCCAGCGAACGGGTGGCCGTGATGTGCAGCGAGGGAGACCACCGCCAGTGCCACCGCAACCTGCTCGTCACACAGACGCTGCTGGCGCGTGGCGTCCGCGTGCTCCACATCCAACCCGACGGCGGCACAATCGAGGGGGAGCCAATCGCCCAACAACTCGCGCTCTTTTGATCTGTTATGGCAACCATCTATACCATCGGCTACAAAGGTAAATCCCTGGAAACGTTCATCGAGCAATTGCGCCGGGCCGGCAGCGACGCAGTGATTGACGTTCGCCTGCGCAACACCTCCCACCTGGCAGGGTACACCAAACGGGACACGCTCCAATTCCTGCTGCGCGAGGGGTTCTCAATCGCCTACTGGCGAATGGCGGGTGACGAATGACAAATGACGATGCGTTGACCGAATTAGGGATGG
>CAYNVC010000239.1:0-1773 GCA_964400615.1 uncultured Anaerolineales bacterium
CTGTGGCAACAATTCCGCGCCGACCCGCAGACCCTGGCCCCCGCGCTGGCGGGCGTGCTCCAGGTGCTCCTGGCCGCCGACGCCGCCCTGGCCCGGCGGCTGGACGCGCTGCTGGCCCAGTACCGCCAGGCCGCCCGGCCCGCCACCAACGTCAACACCGGCGGCGGGGCCTACGTCGGGGGCAGCGTCACGGTCGAGCGGGGCGATTTCGTCGGGCGGGATAACATCAACATCAGCGGCGACGGCAATGTCATCGGCAACAACTCCCGCTCCACCGTCTTCAAACAGAGCGCCGACCCGGAAGCGCTCGCCCGCGCCTTTGGGCAGATCTATGCCGCCGTCGCCGCCCATCCCGCCACCTCCCCCGCCGACAAAGCGGATATGAAAGCGGAACTGAAAGAGGTGGAGCAAGAGGTCGCCAAAGGGGAGGCGGCGGACGAGGATTCCCTGACCCGCCACCTGCGCAACGTCGGGCGCATGGCCCCGGACATCCTCGAGGTGGCGCTCGCCACCATTGCCAGCCCCGTGGCCGGGCTGGGGCTGGTGGCGAAAAAAGTCGCGGACAAGGTCAGGGGGAAAGACAAGCAGTAGGAGGGACGAGATGCCACGCCCAGATGCGCCGTTCGATTTGCCACAGAGCGATCCAGAGATGAAACCCTGGGAGCAGCGCCTGGCGCCGGGGGCCGGCCCCGGCATGCCCACCCAACCGCCCCCGGAGGCAAAAAACGTGGCGCGGCTCTGCCAGGAACTGCGCCGGGATGACCTGGCCGGGCTGATTGACCAGCAGACCGGCCTGGCGCACCTGCCGCTGGTGAACCGGCACACCACGCCCGCCACCGACCTGAGCCTCCGGGGTGAATCTAACGCCGGGCTGTGGCGCTCCTTCGTCGAGGAACAGCTCTACGACACCCGCCGGGTGACTTTGGAGCATTTCCACCTCTTTGAGTGGTTCCCCGCCGCGCCGGGCCGGTTCCACACCCCGGAGGCGCAGGCCCAGCGCCGCATGGCCTACCAGATGATGGAGCGGATCGGCGGCGGGGTCTATTTCAACCCGGTGGGCAAGGCCAGTATGCTGCACGGGGGAGTCGGGGCGGTGCGGCTGCGCCCGCGCCAGATTGCCGGGGAGCCGCATTATTTTATGACCGCCTCCTCCAACGGGGTCTGTCACGAGGGGTTCCCCGTGCTCGTCCCGCGCCGCTTTTACGGCCCGCTCAAGGCCCGCATGCTGGCGGAAGGGGCGGTCCCGGTCACGCTCGGCGGCGAGATGCGCTACATCCCCCCGGATATGCTGACCTTTTTCGGCCACCAGCGGCGGATTCCGCTCCTCTACCTTCACGTGGACGAACTGCACCTCCTCCCCGCCCCCCGCGCCGGTGTGACCTCTTACCTGGTCAGCGTCCCGCTCTCTTTCCAGGGCGAGTTCGAGGGGCACGCGGGGCTGTACGCCACCTTTGCCTCGTTCGACCCCGCCAGCCGCGTCGCGCAGGAACGGGCCTGCGATTGGCTGGAGCAGGTGTACGTGGCCGGTCAGCACGCGGGAGTGGTCGTCACCGATTTCGACGAGGTGCGCCCCCGCTTCCCCGACGCGCTCTTTGGCCTGCCGGACTTGATGGCGGGCCGCCTGAAGCGGGAAAAGGTGCGCCAGTGGCTCGAGGCGCAGGGGTACGACCCCCAGGCGGGGCAGACATTTTTCGTCAACTATCAAGAGATCAACACCCAGGGCGGCGCTTACATCGCCGGAGACCTGCACGTGGAGGGGGATTTCATCGGGCG
>CAYNVC010000239.1:1873-4954 GCA_964400615.1 uncultured Anaerolineales bacterium
GACGCGGACGAACATTGGAAATTTAGCGGGCGTTCGTAAACCGTGGACAAGTTTCCGCCAGAAACAAATTTGGCTAGTCAACAATGAAATTAGGAGGTCCGAACAGAATGAGCAAAAAACGCAAACGCAGACATCGCACCAGACCGCGCCAGCGGAAACGATGGGAGAACTCGGATTACGATTGGTGGCAGCCATATCCCCCGCTGCGTCCGGAGGATCGCCTTTCCAACCTGGAAGAGCATAACTACAGAGACCTCATTTCAGGGTACGATGAACTCGTCGCCGAGATAGGGGAAGAAAAACTGACCGAGATGATGGACTATTACTTTTTCTTCCTCAGCCGCTCCGGTCTGTTGATAGACGAGCCGGAGATGGATGACGTCGATCTGCACCTGGACCCTGACGACTTTTTGGTCTATGCTACCAGGGATTTTATCATTTCGTCTATGGAAGAGAAACTGGACCTCTTTGACCAGGAAGAGGGGGGATACGTCAAGGAATATGAACACATCCTGGACCACGCCTTCCAGCGCTACCTGACACCGCCGGTGCTGGCGAACCTGCGGCGGAGGTTACGGCGCATAGTTCGCCGCCGGCGCAACACAGGCATCGGCTCGATGGCCGATGCTGTGGAAATAGCCCTATCCGAGCAGGACGTCCCCCTCATGATCATCACCTTGTTGCAGCAACTCTTTTCCGATGCGCTCCTGCAAACCGTGTTGAACCAGAGAGAGTACACCGAGCAAGCCTGGGAGGAACGAGACCGGTCGCTGGACACCTGGATGGAACAGATTGCCGCCGCCGATTTTGACCATCCTGCTACCGAGGCGGTCGAAAAACTGGTGCGAGCCGGGAAACGCGCCATGCCCCACGTGATCCACCTGTTCTACAACCTGGAACTGGAATATGGCGACTATCCGGTGAGCACCGCGTTAGAGATTGCAGGCCAGATTCCCTGCCAGCTTTCGCTCCACATTCTGTTGCAGACTCTGTTCGAAGACATTGGCAACTCGTCCGAATTGGCGTTCGACCTGCTGGCCGAGATGCCGGATTTGGTTTGCCCATACCTGGCTTATGCGCTGACCGTCCCCGGCGGCCCAGATTGGGAGACCGCTATGTTCGGCTACTCGCTGCTGAGCAAGCTGCGCTGCCCGGAGGCGTTCGGCCTGCTGGTGGAGGGATTATCTTACCAGGGTGATAACGCCGCAGACGGGGAAGCGGGCCAGACCTATGCGGCGGAGGGGTTGTTGGAACTGGGGGACGAACGGGCCATCCCCATCCTGCACGATTACCTGCGCGACCCCCAGGCTAACACCACCGCACAGGGGGAACTGTTGTACATGTTGCGGGAGGAAGATGGCGGCCACCCCTGGGCGGCTCAGGTTGCCGGGGATCTGGAACTGGAAGCGGACTGAGAACAACGCGAACGAGAGGGCGCGGCACACCCGTGTGTGCCGCGCCTGATTTTTCCTCCCACACGGCCCCGCGCTAGAACAGCGAGATTTGACGGTTGAGGATGATGTCGCGCAGGTCGCCGACGTGGGCCAATTGGTCGTCGAGGACACTCTGCACATCGGCCTGGATACTGGGGGTGAGGTTCCCGTCCTTGACCCGCACCATCGCGTTCGCCATCAGAGGTTGGTCCAGCGGCGAGCCAATTTGCGAGAGCAGGTAGACGCTGACCTCGCGCACGGCGGGCACTTGCTCGACGATCTTTTGCGCCGCCGCAAGCGCCAGCGCGTTGTAGACCTTGCCCACGTGCGAGATCGGATTCTTGCCACAGGGCGCTTCCAGGCTGGCGGAGCGGAAAGGCGTGATGAGACCGTTGAGGCGGTTCCCCCGTCCCACCTCCCCATCGTCCCCCATCTCGGCCGACGTTCCGGTCATAGTCAGATAGACCGCATCGTTGGCGATGTCGTCCGCCGTGTTGACCATGACCAGCACCTTCCGGTGATCGAGTTGGGCGGCGTATTCCTGGATCGCCGCCTCGGCTGCCATCTTGACCTCGCGGTACTCGGTCGCATCCCCAATGCGCGTGGCGATCAGCGGCATTGCCACGGTCAGCGTCATCTCGCCGTTGCGGCGCAACCCCATCACCTTGACGTCCTCACCCACCGGGAACTTGTCAATCAACTCATAGTTGATGTACTGGGCGGTCTCGTAGACGGCGTGCTCCAGCCCGGAGCGGGGCCAGTGGCTGACGCCAAAGCTGGTGTCGTTGGCCGTCACGTGATCCACCACGTACTGCAATTCCTCGGCACCCCGCCCGGCGTAACTATCTATCACCATGTGCCGGTCAGGGTCCAGATAGCGCATCGTCTCGCGCACGTGCTGTCTGGCGGCCTGGATGGCGATGTCGTCCATTGGCACTTTGCGGCCCTGGAAGGCCGGGGTGCCGCGCCCGGCGATCTGGATGCGGATGGGCTTGAACATCCGTCCACCGCCGTACTCCACCTCGACCTCCCCGGCTACCAGTTGCACCTTGTCAAAGTTATGGTGCAGCATGACGCCCAGATTCTCCTGACACCATTTGGTGTATTCGACCGATATGCGCTCGGCAATGCCATCGCATAAACTGTCCGGGTGTCCGATTCCTTTGCGCTCCACGATCTCGACCGGGGTATCTTCGATGAACTGGCCGGTCGCTTCGGCTACTACGATATTGCGTTTCATAACTCGCCTCCTGAGCAATGTTTGTTCCCCGGCTGGGGCGGCGCGGACAAAAAAATCCCCTTCCTGGACGATAGAAGGGGCACAATCAAATGACCACCTCTCATCTTCCAGAAACACCTTCTGCCGGAATTGGCACCTGAGTTGACCTGATCAACCTGGTTGCCGAGGCTTCATAGGGCCGGTCCCTCCGCCTCTCTGGATAAGAGTACATCACCGGGGTATTCTATTTGAAGGAAATATACCACGAAGAAAGGCTGCTGTCAAGGCCCCCCCACCGGAGCGCGGGCGGACTGACGGATCGCGGGCGTCCCCGCACGCATGCGGCCAAGATGGCCGCGTTCTCCAATCCCCACCGGATCGCGGGCGTCCCCGCACGCATGCGGCCAAGATGGCCGCGTTCCTCAATCT